>CAZKSK010000435.1:0-2151 GCA_964555225.1 uncultured Bacteroides sp. | reverse complement strand
GCATGTCGCCTCGGATTCCCGTAATTATCCCGTCAGTAACCGGACAGATAATCACTCGCAATCCGCAACGACAACATACAATTTACCGTTATACACAAGCGTAAGAAAGGTTAGTGTTTTAATCGAACACCTGTGCAAACTTTCCATAATTATTTTTTCTGCCCTCGCTATTACGGTTTTTCAAACCGTTTTGTATTAGTACCTGCAAGTATCCACTTAGGTTTTCTTTGCCAAATAATTCAATGCTATCTTGTTTAGCCTTATCTTGTTGTTCAGGAGTAAGGCTTATTGTTACTTTTTTAGTTTTCATTTAATATTCAAGATTACTTTCACAAAAAGGACACAATGCAATTTCATTTCTAAAAACTTGATCAAACTCATGAATATATTTATCGCAATTTTCACAATAAGAATATTCCCCAGGATTTTCAATCCTGTTTAATTTTTCTGTTATTTCTAAATCTTCACTTCTTAAAGATTCAGCAATTTGTAATAAATGATTTTTCATATAATTTATTTTTAATTATGTTTAACAATATTAAATGCGGATTCTGATAAATGCCCTTTACAAAACATATGTCCCATATGCGAAGATGTTGTATTTTTATCAGCACCTACTTTATACACTCTGTATGTAATATTTTTATTATATCGATTAACTTTATCTTCAATATTATATAAAATTGCATTTTTTAACCAATGTTTTGTTTGCCAATTTTCAGTAATTTTATTACTAACATCAACTCTATCTCCTATTTTTAATTCAGTTTTCATATATTTTTATATTAGTTATTAATATTATTTATAAATACAAATATAGTAAATACTTTTTAAATACAAAATAAATACAATAAAAATATTTCTAACGCTCAAAAATATTTAATTATTATTCTTTCATTTAATTAACTGTGTTGTACGGCGTTTATATGCCAAAGCGTTATCAATAATATTTTTGCCTAATCTATTGCTAAATATTTAATTTTTCCACACTTTTCACACACCTTTAATTGCATTGCGTAAGTTAATTTACCATTACTGTCCATTTTTGGTTCGCTAAAACTTCTCTTAATCCCAGCATTTACGTACTTATGTCGGCAAAAAAACATATTGCTAACATTAAGTATAGTGTATAGCCATTTAGGTAATCTGTTATTTATGTACATTTTATTAATATTTTACTGGTCATCAAACTTAGTAGCTCTTTTCAGGTGGCTACACACCATACTCACGTCCGTTACCAACCATACCCAAATGGAATAAGTATGAGTTTGATTAGTAATGTTGCAATACTAAGCAGAATTAAGTAAGCTATTCCTATCTGTATAATGTTCCAATCCTTTGGGGAAACGAAGTTTTCTCGCATAAAATCTTTAAAAGTACGGTTTCTTTCGGAGTGTTAGCGGTTATTAAGAAAATCGTACAAATCACCAGCATTATCTATTTTGATAGGCTGTTTATTTTCGTCAAACGCTTGTAGCCGATAACTTTCATTTCCAAAATCAGTTTCAAAACAAAACCACTCAATCCAGCTTTGACCATACTCACATATTTCATTATCGTTCATTTCTTCTTGCAATACTTTCATAAGCGCATTACTTATAAAATGATTGTCTGGCAATAAGTTAGCGGTGTGGGCATTGGGGAAAGCCTCTCCTAATTTTTTACTTACTTCGATATCAAATCTTATTTGTTTCTCAATTGCTTCAATTGCTTCGATAAATGTTTCTTTTTTCATTGGTAATTAATAACAACCGCTAACAAGCGGTCATAGTTAATAAAGCCGTGATATTGTTTAGTTCTTCGATTCAGCAGTAATGGCACGGCTTTACTAACCATACCGCCAACCGTTATGCCACCTCCCATGGCATTCCGCACAATTAATCAATATCTTTATAATATAATCCTTTATTTATGCGTGATATATCCATATTGCTAACGTTAATTCCTTCTTTTTTAAATTCTTCTTTTATCTTAGAATTTTTAAATCCGCTTAAAATCATTAATTTTAGCTTATTGTATTGTTCTTTGTTAAATTTTCGTTTCATACATTAAATTTTATATGTACAAATGTAACAATAATATTTTAAACATGCAATATGTTATACAACATAATTTAAAATTAAACATTGTTATAATAATATTTGTATAATT
>CAZKSK010000434.1:0-2166 GCA_964555225.1 uncultured Bacteroides sp. | reverse complement strand
GTCTTCGTCTTGAGGAGTTTTTAAAGAAAATACAAAAACGTTTCGGATATTTACAAGTAATGACTCCGCATATCGGTAGTAAACAATTGTATGTTACTTCCGGTCACTGGGATCACTATGGTAAGGATAGTTTCCAACCTATTACTACTCCTGAGGAAGGAGAAGTTTATATGTTGAAACCAATGAATTGCCCTCACCATTGTATGATTTACAAAAATTCTCCGCGATCTTACAAGGATTTACCTTTACGTTATGCGGAGTTCGGAACTGTTTATCGTTATGAGCAAAGCGGAGAATTACATGGATTGACCCGAGTTCGTAGCTTTACACAGGACGATGCACATATTTTTTGTCGTCCCGATCAGGTAAAGGAAGAATTCTTGAAAGTAATGGATATTATTCAGATTATTTTCAGTGCATTGAATTTTACTCAGGTAGAAGCTCAAATTTCTTTAAGAGATCCTAATGATAAGGAAAAATATGTAGGTAGTGATGAAGTTTGGGAAAAAGCCGAAAAAGCTATTGTTGAAGCTTGTGAAGAAAAAGGCTTAAAAGCTAAAGTTGAATTAGGTGAAGCTGCATTCTATGGACCTAAACTTGATTTTATGGTGAGAGACGCTATCGGTCGTCGTTGGCAGTTAGGAACTATTCAGGTGGATTATAATTTACCTGAACGTTTCGAATTGGAATATATGGGTGCTGATAATATAAAGCATCGTCCGGTTATGATTCATCGTGCTCCGTTTGGTTCGATGGAACGTTTTGTTGCCGTGCTGATTGAGCATACCGGTGGTAAATTCCCATTGTGGTTGACTCCTGATCAGGTTGCCATTCTTCCTATTTCGGAGAAATTTAATGATTATGCACGTAAGGTAAGTGAATATCTTGATGAACATGATATTCGCGCCGTAGTTGATGATCGTAATGAAAAAATAGGTCGTAAAATTCGTGATAATGAAATTAAACGTATTCCTTATATGTTGGTAGTAGGCGAAAAAGAAGCCGAAAACGGTGAAGTTGCAGTACGTAGACAAGGTGAAGGTGATAAAGGGACTATGAAATATGAAGAATTTGCAAATATTTTGAATGAAGAAGTTCGAAATATGCTAAATAAATATTAACTTTGCAGCGTTTTAGCAGTTTGGTATTAAAAAAAACCAAATGTAGGGCTATTAAAATAAAGAAATTAATAATTAAAAAAAGAGAGACGTACATTTTTTGAATGAAGAATGACAGTTTAAAAGGGCAACATCGGGTTAATGAACAAATCCGAGCCAAAGAAGTCCGTATCGTCGGAGAAGGTAGTGAATCAGTGGTTTATCCTATAGCACAGGCTTTGAGAATGGCCGAAGAACGTGAATGCGATTTAGTGGAGATTTCTCCAAATGCACAGCCCCCTGTATGTCGTCTGATAGATTATTCAAAATTTCTTTATCAGTTGAAGAAAAGAGCAAAGGAGCAAAAAGCAAAACAAGTAAAAGTTGATGTGAAAGAAATTCGTTTCGGACCGCAAACTGATGATCACGATTACAATTTCAAATTAAAACATGCTATAGGATTTCTTCAAGAAGGCAATAAAGTAAGAGCATATGTGTTTTTTAAAGGACGTTCTATTTTATTTAAAGAACAAGGAGAGGTTTTACTCCTTCGTTTTGCAAATGACTTGGAAGAATATGCGAAGGTTGAACAAATGCCTCTCCTTGAAGGTAAAAGAATGACAATTAGTCTTGCTCCCAAAAAGATAGGACAGCCTAAAAAGATTAGTCCATCTTCAATGCCAGTCGATAAGCCTGCTGAAAAAAAGAACTGAAAAAGTGAGTAACGCCTTGTTGGTATAGTGCGTTACCACAATATTAATAATTAAAAAACTAATTAACAAGATGCCAAAAGTTAAAACTAACTCCGGTTCTAAAAAAAGATTTACTCTTACCGGAACAGGTAAAATTAAAAGACAGCATGCGTATCACAGTCATATTTTGACTAAGAAGACGAAAAAACAAAAAAGGAATCTTTGTCATGTAGGTTTGGTTGATAAAACCAACGAGGCTTCAATAAAGAAACTTTTAGGAATGAAGTAATCTTCAATTGAGACGTATTATTTATTTTATTAACCGAATGCATTAGCAAGCAAGTTCATCAATAAAACGATGGCGCTAACATTCAAAA
>CAZKSK010000433.1:0-2167 GCA_964555225.1 uncultured Bacteroides sp. | reverse complement strand
AACAAAAAAAGAAGAAACCAATAAAGATATACGGATTATCACACCACCTACTGAAGAAAAGAAGTCAGGCGAAATAACCGTAACAAAAATAAATGTGTCTGAAAATAATACGGGAAAAGCCTCTACTATAGCCGAAAAGAAAGAAAACAAGATGATTCTAAAAAAAGAAAAATCACCAAATGCTGTTGAAATCAAAGAAATATCCGAAAATAAGACTAGTGGTAAACCTTTAGACGCTGATGCGACAATGGCTATAAAAGGATACAAAGAAGTGCAACCGAGTGAAATCCCAGGTAACTTCTATGAAATGATATCAAATGACTGGATGCTCGTTACCAGTGGAAATAAAGAAAAATTCAATATGATGACAGCAAGTTGGGGAACATTCGGACAACTCTACGGACGTCCTGTCATTACATGCTATATACTTCCTTCACGCTACACGTATCAACTTATTGAAAAAAACGATACATATACTTTGACATTTTACAAAAGTGATTACAAAAAAGCCCTCCGGTATTGTGGAAGCCATTCGGGAAGAAACGAAGACAAAGTAAAAGGCTCAGGCCTGACTCCCATCAGTACCCCTGACGGAACCATGGCATTCAATGAAGCCTGGTTAATCATAGAATGTAAAAAGATCCTTTCTCAAAGTTTTACGGCTGATGCCATAAAAGATGAAAATCTGAAGACTCAATGGGAAGGAAAAGCAATGCACAAGATGTATATAGGAGAAATCCTTCACGTTTGGATAAAATAAAAATACACTAAAAAAACATCCATATCATTATCAATCATAACGATAACAAAATTTATTCTCGGAAAATGATAGAAATTTTATAGCTATCACCATAAATCATTGATTTATTATTATTTATGGTGACAGATGGTCCAGTAAAAAAATAGAATTTACTGTCAAGGAATTATAAATATGTTTTTATGATAATGTATTTTCTTAAAATTAAATAGGTGATTTTGATGTTAAAAAACATTTAATAAGTCTGTCACCCTATGCAACCACAAGATAATAAATTATCTTTGCGTAGATTTTTCAGAATCATATAAGAAAAGATGCCGGATATAAGCAAAATAAAAGGTATGTTGGACAGCAACCGGATAGAAGAAGCCATCAAGGACCTTTCTATTCTTATTGACCAAACAAAACAACCAAATGACGAATTATTTTACTTGAGAGGTAATGCCTACCGCAAAGCAGGCAATTGGCAAATGGCCATCAACAATTACTTGGAAGCTATCGAGATTAATCCCGACAGCCCTGCTAAGAATGCTTATAAAATGACGATGGACATACTGAATTTCTATAACAAAGATATGTTTAACCAATAAATATATAGTGATATGGCAAAAATAAAAGGAGCAATCGTAGTAGACACGGAACGTTGCAAAGGATGTAACCTATGTGTTATCGCTTGCCCATTACACATTCTCGCTCTTACCCATAAGGAGGTAAACAAAAAAGGTTATCCATTCGCTACTCAAATAGACACTGACGCATGCAACGGTTGCGCATCATGTGCTACGGTTTGTCCGGACGGATGCATTTCTGTATATAAAGTAAAGATCCAATAATATGTCACAAGGAAAAATAGTATTAATGAAAGGAAACGAAGCTATTGCCCGGGCAGCCATTCTGTGCGGTACGGACGGATACTTCGGTTATCCTATTACTCCACAATCAGAGATATTGGAAACTCTCTCGGAATTGAAACCATGGGAAACCTCGGGTATGGTTGTGGTTCAAGCCGAAAGTGAAGTAGCTTCAATCAATATGGTTTACGGAGGCGCCGGAGCAGGAAAGATGGTTATGACTTCATCTTCAAGTCCGGGTATCAGCCTGATGCAAGAAGGGATTTCTTATATAGCCGGAGCTGAACTTCCCTGCCTTATTGTTAATGTTCAACGTGGAGGTCCCGGCTTAGGGACAATCCAACCAAGCCAAGGTGATTATTTTCAGAGTGTGAAAGCGGTGGGCATGGTGACTATCGTTTAATTGTACTGGCTCCATCTTCGGTGCAAGAAATGGCTGATTTTGTGGGTTTATCATTTGACTTGGCCTTTAAATATCGTAATCCTGCCATGATCTTGGCAGATGGTGTTGTGGGTCAGATGATGGAGAAAGTTGTTCTTCCGGATCAAAAATCTCGCC
>CAZKSK010000432.1:0-2167 GCA_964555225.1 uncultured Bacteroides sp. | reverse complement strand
TAATCATTGTATTTTGCCAATCTTTTAATATCGTAATCTTCGTTGAAGGGCATAATATCTTGAGTGACTAGTAATCCATTTGCATGAAAGACATTGGACATTTCTTTTACAAATTGTGTGAGATATTCATTGCAATTTTCATTCAGATTTTCAATATCTATATTGATTCCGATAAATTTATTTTTCAAGCACTCTTTTAATACACGATTGATGATAACCATGCGCTTTCCCGGATTATGAAGTATTCGGCCAATGGCTTCTGGACGGAATTCCCGGTCGAAGTTATTACTTAAAATAGGCATAATGGGTATTCCGCTTTTTTTCATCAAGTTGAATCCTTCTGTATCTACGTTTGTATTAAGTTGGTCGGTCTTCGGATCAATGAAAAACCATTCAGGTATAATAAGATTAAGATTGTGAATATTTCTTTTTAGGGAGAAATAAGATTGCGGATCCCATGCTACATAGAAAGCAGATCTGATGCCTGCAGGAAATTTATCCCAACTGTCAATGCATTTTTCAGTTATTGCGCTTTCTTTGACTTGAAAACGTTTGTATTTTATTAATTTCGCTTTCTTTTCTTGAGCGTAGTTGGAATGTATTTTTCTTTCCGTAATGTAAGAGCGAAAGCCTTTATATTCTTTTGAAATTTTGTTTTCCTGTAAAAAAGGTTTTGATGCTGTTACAACACTGCGATAATCTTGTTTGAAAGGAAGATTAGGAATACGGTCAATAATAAGCATTAGAATGAGAGCTGCAACAAGGATTGCTATGATGAATAAAATAAACCTTATGCTCCATTTGAACTTTTTCCATCTCGAAGTATTGTCAGTTTGAAAAATTTGTTTGCCCATAACATTCTATTAATTTTTCATCATTTTACTAAATTGCGCAAAGATAGACAAATTCTTTGATTCCTATTTTTATTTTATTGATTAAAAAAATCTAATATTTATCATTTTAATTATCAGATTGATATGTAGATGTTTAAATTCATAAAATGCGATATTGATATTTAAGAAAATAGTTAAATCATTTTTACTATATGAGCAGGATTACCTACAGCGACACTATTGTCGGGGATATCTTTAACAACAATACTTCCAGCGCCAATTACTACATTATTTCCTATAGTTACTCCCGGACAGATAGTAGTACTTCCTCCTATCCATACATTATCTCCTATAGTTACGGGCTCCGCCCATTCTATTTGTTTATTTCTTTCTTCAGGATTAATAGGATGGCATGCTGTATAAATACTTACGTTAGGGCCAATGAAAGCATGATTTCCGATACGAACTTTTGCTTCATCCAATACGGTAAATCCAAAGTTGGATATAAAATTGTCTCCAATTTCAATATTCGATCCGTAATCACAATAGAAGGGCTGGATAATCAAGAATTTTTTTCCTGTCTTTCCGAATAGTTTTTTAATAAGAGAGGTCCTTTTTTCTCGCAAGGAAGGGCGAATATTATTATATTCCCATATTAAATCTTTTGTCGCGTTAAGTTTGGTAATTAATTCAATGTCTGTTGCATCATAGGGTCTTCCCATATGCATTTTCTCTTCTTCATTCATATCCTATTTTGTCATTATCATTTTTGTATAGATGTATATCATCTATATTTCCCTTAAAAGTGATTGTTTCTTCTTTTTGGTCTAAAGGGTCCGATATTTCGCAGGGAATCCAAAACCAGAATATAGATCCTTTTCCTATTTCCGATTCAACACCTATTTTTCCATTCATTCTTTTGACAAGTTCCCGGCAAATTGATAATCCAAGTCCTGCTCCAGGAACAAATGAATCTACTTTTTCAAAACGATCGAATATGCGTTGTTGATTTATTTTATCAATTCCTATTCCAGTATCACTTACTGACACATATATCCCTCCGTCTTTAATGTCATAATCCATTTTTATATAACCGGATTTAGTGAATTTATTGGCGTTTTTCAGTAGGGTAGATGTTATTTCTCTTATTCTTCGTTCATCAGTGGTAACCATATAGTCGGTAGGAAAATGACAGATCAGATTAATATTATTATTGATTTGCAGGCGATGGCTTTCTGCTAATTCTTTGAATACATTATAAATGGAGAATGGTTTGTATCTTAAGTTGATATATCCGGACTCTATTTTAGATAAGTTTATAATATCATCAATAA
>CAZKSK010000431.1:0-2169 GCA_964555225.1 uncultured Bacteroides sp. | reverse complement strand
TATGGAACGAGCCATCACATGGTGGATACCCGGCAGACCGATGGCTGAAGGAGGTCCTTCGTAAAATACGAAAGAAGGACAACCTTCACGTTCTTTGATACTTTTATGGAATATATCTTTTTCGTCCCATTCTTTCAGGACATCTTTATTAACCTGTGAGAGGTCTAACTGATTTCTTTCAGTGAATCTCTTTGTCATATATCGTGTAAATTTTTCTATTTTCTATTATAACTTTATCCGTTTTTTTATAATAAAATGCAAAAGTACAAGTTTTTTACTTACAAAAGAAAGTTTTTTATGTAAAACTATTTTGTATATTCTATCTTGGCAACAATCAAACGCACTTGTTCGGGTTGTTTTCCTGCCTGTCCCATGGCAACATGCAGGTTACTAGGGAAAAAGAGAAAGAAAATATCCGGACGTGAATTCATGTATTTCACCTTATTCGATGTGTAGTTGATTATATCCGGTTTGTATGGAGCTTTGGGTGTCGCATCTGCCATATTCTTTATACGTCCGAATCTTTCGGTTCCTTTAGCTACATACTGCAAATCGATGTATCTTCTGTGTGATTCGATAGAGCATTTGCTCAACGGACGGGTCGTTACGTCGGACACTTTTACATAACAATGTTCCCCGTCAACTGCATATTGACCTGCCGGCATAGTCTCCAGATTATGACTGCCCAACCAAGTAAACAACTTATCCCATAACGGCTTGTTTTTATGGTATTGACTGTAGAACTCCCGATAGTCCGTAGTTTTGTAGGGAGTCGCTTTGAATCCCTTACGCCATTCTCCGTTTTTACACCATTTTTTTGCCGTATTGCTATTGACCGGTTCAACATGACGTTGAGCATTTATGTAGGAAACAGACAGCATACAAGCTATCAAAGCTACTAAAAATCGTAAATTCATTATTTTTTTCATAATCGGATATGTTTATTTCTTTTTATTTCTGACAATATATCGATGAGTGACAGTGAGATAGAGCGTTAAAGCCATTAAACTGACAATGACACCTATTCCGCTGATTTTTTGCATTAAGGTCACAGAGTAGTTTATCATGGCGTATCCCGTGAAATATCCCAAAGCCATACCCAATTCCCAAGATAGCATGTAAGTGGTATTGGCTGTGCCCCGTTCACAATGTTCTGCTAGTTTCAGAAAGTAGAGTAGAAATCTGGCTGTACTCATGCCGATACCTAACCCTATCAGAATAGCTGTTAGATAAAAGGCTGCATCATCATCGGGATGTGTAAACATAAGGAGCATGGCAAAACTCAAGGCAATGAGTCCACTGGTTATTTCCGAACGTTCTTCGGCTACTCTAAATACGAACTTAATTGCAAATAGAGCAAATAAAAAGCCCAAGATCATACAACCGTAGAATTTATAATTCATGTTGCATGTCAGCATCAACCCATAGATGAAAGCTATCATTAATAAATTCAGAAAAGGAACCCAGGCTCTAACCAACAGGAATCTGTCTAGTGAACATATCTTCGGACAGAGAGGTGCTCTGAAAGGAATTCTCACACTCGATATCAGCAAATATGCGATGATACCAAATGCGATAGATGTAGTAATTACTGCTTGAATACCATATATTTGATAGATAAATATTCCTAATAGAGGCCCGATAGCCAATGAAAAACGACTAAACCAGTAATAAGCATTATTGGCATCCGTACGTCGTAAGGAATTACTTAAATCAATAGCCAGGGTACTTCCCAGTGTAGCAGCTGCCATACCGAACATGGCACCTTGCAAAATACGAAGCCAGAAAATAGTTTCCAGTCCGCCTACAAAATGAAGACCGGCCGTCGCTGCACATACGGCAAGCAGGGACACTTGGCATACTCTTTTTCTCATAAACCGATCTACAATATAATTAAAGAACGGTCCCAGAATAAATATCGACAAACCGAAAACAGCCAATATTGCTGCGGCTTTCAGAGGTGAAGCGCCATATGTATTGATCATCCAGATAGGGAATGCAGGCAATAACATGTATAACGCACAATTAAGGCATAGGTTGGTCAAACAAATAGACCAGAAATTCCAATTCCATAAGATAGCCCCGTCTTTTTACATAGCTTATGTCATTTGGTTCATACTGTTTTTGTTTAATATTGCTCTTTCTCGTTAGGGAAATCTCCTGATTTTA
>CAZKSK010000430.1:0-2173 GCA_964555225.1 uncultured Bacteroides sp. | reverse complement strand
ACAAACCGCGCCAATGACGCGCTACAGGTTAAGCTCATGTTAGGACGACGCTTCGCGCAGAAAATGAATGGGAGAAAAAATGTACGACGAAATTGAAGAATTTCTTGATAGAAATATTAAGCGTGTACGAAATTTGTCTTCAGTATATGATAGTTCAAAAACAAAAGGAAAAGGTCGTAAATCAGTTCAAGACACTGATGTTTTACGTGCTGCTGTAGTTATGCTTCATGCATCTTTAGAAAATTTTCTTCGTGGATTAATCAAACTTAGATTACCAAATAGTAATGAAAGTGCTTTGAATTCAATTCCATTAGCCGGTAGCGAAAAAAATGGAAGACCAGAAAAATTCTATTTAGGATCCTTAGTTAAACATAAAGGAAAATCGGTTGAATTGCTTTTGCAAGAAAGTGTGTATGAGTATTTAGAACAAATAAGCTTTAATGATACGACAGAAATTATAAGTCGTTTGAATACTATTGGAGTTCATTATTGTGATGATGAGTTAAATGTGTTGAAATCTATAGATTCTATGATAAAGCGTAGACATAACATTGTCCATCAAGCAGATTCAAATAAAGAAACCAGGCCTGGTTCTTATCATGCAGTAGCGATTAATAAGCAAATGGTTGAAGAATGGATTAAGAATACTGAGAGTTTTTCAAAAAAAATACTAGAATTAGTGCAGACTAATTAAAGAGTCCTAACAATCGCTTCAAGCCGATTCGGCTATTGTCACGGTTGTGTGCTGCGGCTTCGCCTAGCACAAACCGCGCCAATTACGCCTCACGGCTTAAGCGTATGTTATGCGGACCCTTCGGGCACTGTATCTCTTGACAACAAATAAAGTTGCGGTGTATTTTGGTGGGCTTATGAAGAAGAGTAGCTTGAAGCCGTATTTTTCAACAAAGTATGGCAATATGTACAACATGGATTCCCTTAAGTTTATGGATTCTCTTGAGGAGAATTCTATTAACTTAATAATGACATCCCCTCCTTTTGGTTTAGTTAGGAAAAAGGAATATGGGAATGTCGATTCTAAAGATTATCTAGCTTGGTTTCGTCCATTTGCTGAACATTTTTATCGTATCCTAAAAAACAACGGATCACTAGTAATAGATATTGGTGGCGCATGGAATCGTGGTCTACCAACTAGGTCTTTATACCATTTTGAATTAATGATAATGCTATGTAAAGAATATAATTTTCACTTAGCACAAGAATTTTTCTGGTGGAATCCTTCAAAATTACCATCTCCTGCAGAATGGGTAAATGTTCGTAGAATACGTGTAAAAGATGCAGTAAATTGTGTCTGGTGGTTGTCGAAGACACCTTGGCCCAAAGCTAGCAATAAAAGGGTATTATTGCCCTATAGTGACTCAATGTTGGGACTATTAAAAAATGGATATAGAGCCAAGCTAAGGCCAAGTGGGCATGATATTAGTACCAATTTCTCAACAAATAATGGGGCCGCAATTTCTCCAAACTTAATAGCTATACCAAACACTGAAAGTAACTCGAACTATATAAGTATGTGCAATTCTAATGGAATAAAACCTCATCCAGCTAGATTCCCCGCCGAGTTACCGGAATACTTTATACGTATGCTTACTGATAGAAATGACATTGTTATAGATCCATTTGGAGGATCGTGCGTAACCGGTGAAGTCTGTGAGAGGTTAGAAAGGAAATGGTCTTGTGTTGAGTTAAATGAGGAATACCTGGTTGGAGCAAGATTTAGGTTCCCCGTACAAAAAAGACAACGAAGTGAAATGAAGTATTCGATACAAAATCCAAGTGCATTATGGGATTCTGTTGAAGACCAGCCCTTACAAGAAGATGGTTGCATAAAAAGAAGGTGATTATATGCCAGCAATAACAGCAGCAATTATTGTTGACTCAATAATGGACGCGATAAATGCATCAGGGGCATCTGCAATATACATTTCAGAGAGTTTAAGAACGCATCCAAGAAAATATTGGATTACTTTTAATGGTGAAAGCTTTAGTCTGTGGGTTTATATTTGGACATTAACCCATGGAGGTCGTGTTTCGCTCCCTAATGAATATCGTATTCAAATGACCTCTGTTTCATCACCCCTGCAACTAAATCCTTTAGGTTATACAGTGTTATTAGGCTATTATCCGGATTTAGGTGTTTTTGCAGGATTTGATT
>CAZKSK010000429.1:0-2174 GCA_964555225.1 uncultured Bacteroides sp. | reverse complement strand
CATTGATACTCAAATTAAAAAAGCAAATATTTTTCTACTTGCTCTCCAAGGCAACAACTGTTGGTTCGTAGCGCCTACTGCCAATTTTATGTGCATGGACATAAGCCCCCAAAAAACAACTTTTAATTTAATGAGGCACTTTTCAGATTTCTTAACTGCCATTCCAATCACTCTATTTATTTCAATCTAAGCTGCCCTGCAATTTTTATTCTGTCTGCTTTGAATGTAAAGGTCTTGTCGAGAAGGATGAAGTAAGCAGCCATCAGGATATTATTTCCTTTTGCAATGTTTGCTTTCTACTTCCTCTTCATCAACTCGGTTTTGACAACTCGATATAAAAATTCCAAAACTTGTGCTTTCGATAATTTTTCTTCCTGATAATCGAATCTGTCTCTAAAGCCTGACCTTTCAAGTAAGCTATTGAATTCGTCAGCTGAAATAAAGTTTCTCTCCCTATTTGAATAGGGCATTTGCATATGTTTATATTCAATAATTGAAGAAGATAGATGTATCCACCTTTCAGCAGTCTTTTCAGATATTAGTTCCTCCAGCCTCGCATTATAACCATCGAAAAAGCCTTTCGTGCTAAAATATTGTATGGCTATATTCAGATCTGCACCCGAACGAATATCAGCATGGTTCATAAAGCTAATCATTATCCTTCTTTCTGCTAATCTAATTTGTAGCACATTAATATTTATCTCATCAACTAACCGATTTTCTTCAATAGCCATACTTACAGCAACTGACGCAGATTCAGCCAAACTTATCCAGGTAGGTTCAAGCCTTATTGCTCCCCAGGCAACATGTGTAGCCGACAAACAGACTGGGACCAAAAAATTCCTAACCTTTTTAGTATATAGTGAGCTAAATGGAATCTGACTGGGATAAGTATCATAATATAACATCATTTTACCTTCATGCAAACTATCCCGCGTTCTTTCAAGGGTACAGGCATGAGAGTCCATATACCAATCAGTAAAACCAATACTGTCGAATTTTAAAGGAGTTCTTTTTAATCCTTTGGCTGGCATCAGATCATTTTGAGTTACTACAGATTCTCCAACAAGGCGTCGAGCTTCGCGGACATAAATTTCGTATGGCATATTATCATTATCAACAAATTCATCTTTGGGAAGGCCATACTTTTTCCAATAGTTCCTTACATCATCTGGAACTGATTTATCGTTTTGCAAAAAGTATAACTTTGATATAACAGCTTTTTTATGAGCTTCAATAACTACCTGTCTTTTTGTCCAATCTCCTTCAACATATTTTTGATGGATACCAACGAGCTGTGGTCGATTCCAGCAGATTTTATTATTTGGTAAATTAATAACCAAGTCATACTCCAAGTTTTTTACTGATTCCCGATCATAGTTTGTTGGTTTCTTAATTTCTATTCTGTTTGCTGGATCAGAAGTTAAAATTGTACGCATGTTAAAGGCTTGGACCTTGCTATCACCTTTGCCTGTGCTTTCAGGAAAAATTATTGCTTGGTTGGTTCCAAAATGTCTCAAATTTAACCTTTTACTATATCCGTTTTCATGAAGATCACGCATGAAAATTTTCCCTGCATGTGGCTCATTGAATTCCGATCGAGATTCTCTTCCAATTCTGTAAGGAACATTTAAAATTGGCATCAAATCTCCCTCATAAGAACAATCAATAACAAATTTCGCCTGAATTTTAACAATTTTATCTGTCTGACAATTCTTAAAGGAAATTGATTTTACTATTTTATTCTCAATCTGAGAATTTATGGGATAGTAACCTGTAACAAGTACTAATTTCTTTTCATTTTTAACTATTTGCTCCATCAATGTTTTGATGACACTGGGTTCGAAAGTACCATTTGAATGGTCTGTTTCTCCGGGGAGTGCGTCTTTATATTCTTTTGAGTTAGAACCATATTTATTTTTGTAATAATCTAAAATAGACTGTCTAATTTCATCGTAAACCGGAGACCTTTTCCCTTCATACAGAGTATCCCACACACCTAATCCGTTTGAAAGCAGTCCTCCAATAAGCTGGAAATAGTTAATTAATATGACCTTTAATCCCTCTCGTGCAGCAGTCACTGCAGATGCAATACCTGCGGGTGTAGCTCCATAAATAAGAACATCATATTTGGAATCACTAAGTTTTGCATCTGCAATCATAAAACCTGAAAT
>CAZKSK010000428.1:0-2183 GCA_964555225.1 uncultured Bacteroides sp. | reverse complement strand
AGTAATTTGTCGTCCGGTAGTTATTTCTTGCATGGGTTATTAGCAGAATATCGCTCTGAGTTTAGTATAATGGATTCTGCTGTCACCTGGTCAAGAAAGGTCATTCCTTCAAAAACTAAGGAAATAATGGAAGATGATTGCATTACAGACTTACTTTACCTCAACAGCAAGAATCTTGTTGGATTAAGTTGTTCCTACTTCGATTGGGGAAAGTCTACAGACCATTTGCCTACTATTCAATTGGAACTAACAAAACAAGACAAACATATACTATCTCAGGTACATCAGATGTCGGATTGGGTGTTTACAATCGATCGGAATTTTGGTATTGAGTATTTTGATAATCCAGAGGATAGTAACCCACAACTAAAAAGCTATATGATTGACTATACTCCGGAATTTATGGATGGGATCGGACATCGGTTGATTGTCTCTACCGGGTGGGTAAATGAAATTGAAAAATTAGTTGAAGATGGCCTAAAGAAAACCAACATTCCCACATCTTCATTCCGAGCATCTGAAATACTTGATATCATCAAGTCTATTTCAGGTAAACTTGCGTTAAAATTAATAAACAATCCGAACAATGTTAGAGAAATAATCGGACTAGCAATCACACGTCTTGCGCTTGAACGTAATGGATTATTAAAGAATGCTGTTCTAATTCCAATAGACTCTCACGTTGATTTTTTTGCTGAAAACAAAAGACGTAGTATTGAGGATGATGTGACGGTTAAAAGAAGTGATTTGATTTTAGTCTCTAATCAGGACGACGAACTGATTATTGAATTTATCGAAGTCAAATTTCGATCTGGCGCTGGAAATATTGCAGAAAATCTGACTTTAAAAGAAGAGATTCGCGAAAAAAATGAAAATTCAGTGCAAGCATTTCGTACTAAATTCATTTCAGAGGCAGAACCCCCCAAAATAGATTTACAGTTAGCCAATAAAAGCCTGTCTACGTTGATAGGCTTTTACCTTGAACGTGCAATTCGCTATGGGTTTTGTGGCGAATCATCCGGATTAACTAAAATGATAAACAGGATTAGTTGTGGAGATTTTCATGTTTCATTTAAAAAAACGGGTTATATCATTCATTGGGCGGGGACAACTAAACCGGTACAAAATTACAATAGCAATCATATTTATGAAATAGGTCACGAAGACATCATAGAATTGCTAAAAATCAGAGAAACAGAGATAGAAGATGTTCAAGAAAGAAATACAGCAGAAACAATTGAACAAGAACCAAACAATGATATTCCTTCGGGAGATGAGTTTAGTAATAATTCACCGACAAATAGTGGAAACGAACCAATTGTTAGTGACAAATCGCAACAAAATGAAAAGATAGAACGTGAAAATGAGACAGTTAATACGACATCTACTTTTCCAGAATCCCCCAGACCCAATATTTTAATAGGTAAGAATGTAGATAACAACAAGAGCGTATGGTTTAATCCAGTAAAGACAGAACCTAAGAAATTAGCGAACCAACATATATTGATTGTCGGTAAATCTGGGGCTGGAAAATCTCAAACAACTAGTTCTTTTCTTTACGAACTAAATCAAGTAAACATACCGTTTCTCATCCTTGACTTCCAGGGAGAGTACATTTCATCTGAGTTACACAATTCAAATGAAGAATCATTTATGAAAATTACCGATGCAGTTGAATTAGATCCTTCTTTGGGAATGGGCATTAACCCCTTGGAACTTTCAACAGATAATAATAAGAAAACGAAGTCATCCTTTATGAACAATGTCTATCAGGTTTCTGGTATTTTAAAACAAATATTTGGACTTGGTGACATACAACATCCAGTTTTAAAAGATGCCATCAAAAGAGTCTACTATGAAAAAGGTTTTTCAGTAAAAGATATCAATACATGGAATAATGAGCCACCTGCGTTCCATGAAATATGGGATGTTCTAGAAATCATGGAGCAGAACGAAGGAACTAATGTTAGGAACCTTAAATACAGAATAGAACCTTTATTTGAAAATAATATTTTTGTGTCCTCAGGTAGAGGTTTTTCGATTGATGATATGCTCAACCAGAATTCGATTATCAATCTTTCCACTTTACCGACATCTGAGATTATGAAATCAGTTGCTAGATTCATTTTGCAATCTGTTTACAATCGTATGCTTTCCGAAGGACCGAGTAAGTCGATTAAACT
>CAZKSK010000427.1:0-2190 GCA_964555225.1 uncultured Bacteroides sp. | reverse complement strand
AGTCTGTTATCCAAAAGTTGACTCGAAAGCATCATTTCAACTTCTGTATCCGTAAAGGATGACTCACTGGCCCTTATGTTTGTTCCAATCTGCACTTTGTCTGTTATGCTGCTTAGAATGTTGGATAGTTGCGATGATATGGCCGAAGAAGCTACCGATGCAAAGCCTGATGTAGTGGAGCTGACCATGGCATAATCGGGCGTATAGAATTTGTTTAAAACCAATAGGTAGACAACCTGGCGGGTCATCATTTCCTCGGTGTCGACCAAGCTACGCATTTTTCTTTCAAGCTCTTCATTCGAATTGGGGAGTTCCAAATCAAAAGAAATAGTCGGACTCCTTAATACTCCATTTAAATTCAATACACAGTTTACAGGCACATTGGTCCGGGCACTTTCCTGTGCCAAAGATTCATCCAGGTCCCCTAAATTGGCAGTCAAACTGTAAATTGCATTGATATCCAGATTGGCATCAAACGGATCGCCTCGGAAAGATACTGTACTTCCTTCCCTTAATTTAAAGTCTTTCTGGATAACCTGCTGGAGACTAAAATTATAACTTCCGCTTTCTATGCTGTATGCTCCATACATTCGTAAATCAGTTTTTGTACCGTACTGGATTTGCATATTGCCATTCCCATACCCCTTAATCTTATCTCCGGATACAGGATCCATTACAAGTTCAATTTGTGCATCGGGTGTTAGATCCAGTAAAAAGTTCATTCGGTATTCTGCACCTCCAGATGAATTTTGTTTCTTTTCTGAGGAAAGACTACTTCCTTTACTATCAGTGGCAATTGTGTCTTTTTCAACAAAGTTGATAAAGTCGTATTCCATGGCTTTAGAACCCTCCATAAAATTCAATGCAATGGAAGTGCCGGGATTACTTCTCATATTTATATCAAAGTTAATGAGTTGTTCGTTCCCTTGTATCGTAGCCGAACCACTTCCGTAGGCTGTTCCCGAAATCTGGGGATTCTGACGTGGAGTGGCATTGTATAATAGCATATTGTCTGCCTGTACAGTCGCTTTGAAATTGAAGTCTCTGAAAAATTGATGATTTACCTCTCCGTTTACCTTCCCTTTATTTCCGTCTTTATCGTACAGAGTAAGATCTTTTACACGGATTTTTTCCGGCGTAAGATGTATTGAATCTGTAAAAGTATAATAGGTATTCAGATAATCGATACCGAGACCTCCGTCTTTAATCAATGCTTCGCCTTCTACTGTAAGCTTACTGAACGGACCGAACAAATGAACATTACCAAATCCACTTCCTTTGATGTTCTTCGCAATGTTCTGCATAAAAGGTTGCAAAAAAGAAATATCAATATCATTCGCATCAAAGTAAAGCGATAGTCCGGATTTTTCACCAACCGGGTAAATAAACCCATTAATATCAGTCCATGTACTGTCATTTTTATAAATGCTGCCAAGCATCATGATTCCTTGCTGCTGATCGTCCCACTCGCTGTAAAGATTTAATTTACCAAAGGGAACTTTGTTGAATGAAAAGTTTTCTATTTCCAGATCCGTATTTAACACACGGCTACCATAAAGATCATTCAGATTAAAGGTCCCTGTAGCCTTTCCGCCGAATTGTAGTACCGGAATATTTACTATGTCGAAAATATAGCTGAGTTCTACATCTTTTAAGTCAAGCTTGAGCGTGTCTGTGGGTGTTTTGGAAACATCTCCATCCAATCGAATAAACTGATCATCGTGATAAGCGTAAAAATTATCAATCATAATTCTCCCGTTTTCAATGAAGATATTGGATGGCTCTATTTGCCAAAGAGAATCATTGACAATAATCGGACTTTGATTCAGTTCTATTTCAGTCCTTAATTTGGCAGGTCCAGTTTCTTGTTCCTGCATTACAAAGTGGGTAGACGAAGATAAATCTGCTTTGAAAGTTTTTGATTTATTGTTTGCCCAACTGATAAGAGAATTAATTCTATCGTTTTTTGCATTTAAAGAAA
Organism: uncultured Bacteroides sp.; assembly: GCA_964555225.1. Lineage (GTDB taxonomy): Bacteria > Bacteroidota > Bacteroidia > Bacteroidales > Bacteroidaceae > Phocaeicola_A. Next base: position 209 of record CAZKSK010000427.1, on the reverse strand, counting down.
GATCAAGGTAGTTTTTAAGTCCCTTGTTGTTAAAGTTAGTTGCTTTAACATGAAGAACGATTTCATCAGTGGGATTATCGCATACCATATATCCCGATTCGAAGGTCGAAGCACCAACTTTAAATCCCGGAAGGAATGCTTCAACTCTGAACTTATTGTATTTGTTATTGTAGTGTCCCACAATACGAGATTGGTTTACAATCGTTACA
>CAZKSK010000426.1:0-2194 GCA_964555225.1 uncultured Bacteroides sp. | reverse complement strand
CACATATAGCATTGCTTCCTCACCGGTTTCATATGACTTGATTTGAGAAATCTTGAAAACTTTTCCAGTTACCAAATTAATATATGCCAAAGAATCTTTAGGCATTTTATCTTTTTCAATTTTTTTTATCTTGGCTTCCCTCGTCTGAAGGAAAAATGGTTTAATCAAACAATAAGCCCATTTTCCCTCAGGCGCAACATTGGCTTGATATCCCCTTTCTATAACAATTTGCTTATTATCTTTTAAACATCTGATTATTAATTGTCCATCCCCCTCTTGCGGATTGATCTGATAAGAAAGAAATTTCCCATCAGGAGTTAATTTTACAGAAGCGATTCGTTGCCAACTATCATAAACTGAATGATCAAGAGGCTTCTTTTGCGCAAAAGCAGAAACGCTAATAGACAATAAGGAAACTAAAAGTAACTGATATCTCATTTTTATTACATTTTTAAATATGTTGTAAAAATATGCATTTATAATAATTTTTCAAAATAATAAATATTATTTAATGCATTCTCTATAAAAGATAGAATTCATAAAAATCTTCCCCGTACCAAACCAATATGACCTGAAATTCATATCATCCACAAATATAATAACTTTTCCACTCTTATATTTTTTTACAAATGTTGCAGGAGTATTCCTTAGCAATTTCTCGTTTTTAACAGATAAATAGCCCGACAATAAAGGTTTCTGTTCATAATAAAGCGGAGAAGCATAAGGATCATCCGTTTTCTTGAAAATTAAATTATTATTCTTCATTACGGCAATTTCATCCTGATCCAGTCCCCATGCCAACGGGTGACTTTTATCCAAATGGCATTTAAGAATTGTACCCGGGATCTTATTTCCTGCATCCGCTTCTTTTTTATCTGCATATCTGGCATATACCGTAGAATCCGATTTTAATTCCGTATCCACTTGATTTAATTTTATTAATCCCATATCCATAGCCCATTTACCGGCTTTTCCTGTCGCAATCAACGTACCGCCATTACCAATCCAATCTTTTAATACGGTTTCACTCGATTTCGTTAAATGAGGAATACCGCCTGCAAGAATAATAACATTATATCTTTGCAAATCGGAAGATGACAAAATCGTTCTCTCTATTAATGTCGGGCACATTTGAAACCTGTTATCAAGTAAATACCAAATTTCACCGGATTCTGCAACACTCATTTCTTTTCCGACCAAAACAGCAACTTTAGGCTGAGTAAGAGGTGTATAGGAAGGACTTCCCAAATCCACGTCTTTCATGAGCCCTGTCTTAACAGCATAAATGTCTACTCCGCTTTCTTTTGATAAACTATCCAACATTAAATAAAGATGATGGGAATCTACCGTTTGATTCTTTGCCATTACCAGCAATCCACCATAACCCATTTGTTTCTTGATTTCCCCAGATTGGAAAAAATAAGGTTTATCACATACATCCACATAAATTCCTTTCCGCTGTAACTCATAAATAACTTTCGGGACATAAAATTCTTTACTTTCAAATACATACCCATAACTACTTTCACCACCGATAATTTGTCCGGGTTGGAAGATATTTTCAGTTATTTCCTCTCCCAATAAATCTTTCACTTGCTGAATCGGTTTATAATTTAAATTAAAAGCGTACGGAAAAGTCCACGTCGAAATATCATAAAAGATGCTATCTGTAAAGTTCTTACTATCTTCCATCAAAGTCCGGACCATCAAAGAATATTTTTGTTCCAAAGGAATAACATAAGAATCTTCTTTTTTGAATGAACTAAAATCTTTTGCAAGATGATAAACATCAATATGGTGACGATGTAAATTCTCTAAAAAAAGATAAGCCACAGATTTAGAACCTCTAGCATTAAAAATATAACCTTTTGTTTTATCCTTTTTAGACTCGGATTCACTTATCTTATAGAAATTTTTTTGATAATCAAGCAATTTGTCTTTCATATTATACCCGGCCATTATTGTCCCATACGAAGCCATTACCTGATTACGAATTGTCCACGCAAAAGCACGCAAGCCGTTGGAAGTCTCTCTTAAATGTCCCCTTGTAGAACCTTGTTCATATAATAGACAAACCGCCCCGTGAATATCACCATATGCAGCCGCCTTTCCATAATAATAATCATCATAACCCTCCTTTGAATAATATCCGGTACCTATTTTATCTAATTCTTTTGCACAATAGGATGATATT
>CAZKSK010000425.1:0-2203 GCA_964555225.1 uncultured Bacteroides sp. | reverse complement strand
GATGAATCAATATCGTGCACTTATCCGTAAAGGGCTTCAAATAAAACCACAAACCGAATTTGATAGTTTTTTTTATAATTTCTGTTGTATTCTTTCTGCTAAAGTACTAACTTTACAGAAAAAATAAAGAGGAATTACTAAAAAACCATTATACTATGAAATTTAAAGCTATCATTTTTGCCATATCCTTTTTTGCTGTAATTGGCAATGCTTTTACCATAAATACATGTGCCCAAACAGGACAAAATTTCAAACAATGGGCACAAACTCCGCCTATGGGATGGAATAGCTGGGATTGTTACGGCCCAACTGTACAGGAATCGGAAGTTAAGGCTAATGCCGATTATATGGCGAAGAATTTGAAAAAGTACGGATGGCAGTATATTGTAGTAGATATTCGATGGTTTATAGAAAATGATAAAGCCGGTGGATATAATCAGAAAGATGCCCGTTATGTTATTGATAAATATGGACGGTATCAACCTGCAGTAAATCGTTTCCCGTCAGCTGCCGACGGAAAGGGTTTCAAGCCTTTGGCCGACTATGTTCACAGTAAGGGGTTGAAATTCGGCATTCATATCATGCGGGGAATTCCTAAAATAGCAGTCGATAGAAAGTTACCGATAATGGGAACGGACGGTATTACTGCAGATCAAATTTATTCTCCCGAATTACAGTGCGTTTGGCTGAAAGATAATTATACAATTGTAGCCGATCGTAAAGGTGCACAAGAATATTATAATTCTCTTTTCAATCTTTATGCTTCCTGGGGCGTGGATTTTGTAAAAGTAGATGATTTATCACGCCCTTATCATAAAAGTGAAATAGAATTGATTCGTAAAGCCATTGATCAATGCGGACGTCATATAGTCTTCAGTACTTCTCCAGGTGAGACTCCTATTGAAGATGCCGATCATGTGAGGACTCATGCCAATATGTGGAGAATGGTTGATGATGTATGGGATACATGGCCTCATTTTACTCATTTAATAAATGTGTGTCAAAAGTGGTATCAATATATTGCTCCCGGTACGTGGCCCGATTGCGATATGATTCCATTGGGACGTATTTCCATTCGTGGAGAAAGAGGAGGTGATCGAATGACTCGCCTTACAAAGGATGAACAATATTCTTTAATGACACTTTTTACAATTTTCCGTTCTCCTTTGATGTTTGGAGGGGATATGCCCAGTAATGACGCTTTTACTCTTTCGTTGCTTACTAATAAAGAAGTGCTGAAAATGCATCGTGAAGGAACCGATGTTCATCAATTGTTCCAGAAAGATGGAAAAGTAGCTATAACATCTCGTAATGCTAAAACCGGTGATAGATATCTTGCTCTATTCAATATATCAGATAGTAATACGCCTTTGAGTTTAAATGTAGCATTGAATGATCTAGGTATTCATAAAAATGAAGTTGAGCTAAGAAATATGTGGACAGGGAAAAAATCGAAAATTTCAGGTGATCGTATTACCGCGTTGTTGAAGAAACATTCCTGCCTATTATATAAGATAAAGCCATAAATATTTTGAGAGGAATATTAATTTCTCTTTATGATGTCTTTTTTAAATTTTTTTCGTAGGTTTGTAAAAATAATATTAAAATATGTCGTTTTTGAGAGCCTTGATATGTATTATTTTTCCTCCTTTGTCTGTACTCGACAAAGGTTGTGGTTCTCTATTACTTGTTTTTCTACTTACTTGTGCAGGATGGGTTCCTGGCGTTCTTGCCGCTTTATTTATTAATAGTCGTCATTAATCCTATACTTATCGTTTTTTTTACAAAAAGATAAAGGAAAAAGTTTTTTTATTCAGTTATTTGTATAAATTTGCATTCGAATTTATTAAAGAGAAAATCATCTCTTTTTTATATAATAGAATTGCAGAAAAAGAACTATGGGGAAAAGGAAATATCTGGCAATACTTCTTGTGCTATGCATATGTGTATCTGCTACCTATGCTACTAACACGTCTGACACCTTGTTAATAGAAGGTGAGAGGGCCTTTCCTCCTTATGAGTTCATCAATGAAAAAGGGGTACCTGATGGTTTGAATGTCGATTTGATTAAAGAAATCATGAAGCGGATGGATGTTCCGTATGTTATCCGATTAAAAAAATGGTCTGATGTTTTGGTTTCTTTTAAAAAAGGAAAGGTCGACTTGATTTTAGGTATGAATTTTTCCAATGAACGCATGAAAAT
>CAZKSK010000424.1:0-2203 GCA_964555225.1 uncultured Bacteroides sp. | reverse complement strand
TACTCTTTCGGTGTTCTTCTTTATGAGCTTTTAAGCGGGCATCCTCCGTTTTACAAGGGAGCAGTCTATGAGCAGATCCTTTATGAGGAGGTCAAGTCTATTGAGAATATATCAGAGGAGATGAATTTAATAATTAATCAATGCCTGCAAAAAGAATTTACGGAAAGATTTACTAATTTTGAAATGATCATAAAAAAAATGAACATGATAAATATTGAAATTGTGGAAAAATTAAAAAAACCGAAAAAATATGATGAAATTGAAAATAGTAACGATTTGAGTTATGAATATAAGTATGAAAAAAAAGAGTTATCATCAATTTTGAAGAGATTGCGTAGAGGGGACTATGGATTAAGTAAAACATTCTGGATTTTTGGCTTGTTACCGTTATTTTTCCTCATAATTTTATTGATAGGGGTGTTTTCATGAGTAGTCAATTTGTAATAATATTAATCATGGTAATATATTTTATATTTTATGATAGGCATGTCATCACAGGCATATGGAATGCTGCAGATCAATACAGGGGACCTAAAGTATGGGTCACAATGGCAAAATTATTCACTGGATTAAGGCTTTTATTTGGCACCATTCTCATTGTTAGTTGGATACCTTATTTATAAAGTAAAATATATAACAAAAAGCGTGATAGTTCTACGGAAAATTAATGACAAGATAAAGATTAATAGTAGATTAGGAGGAATTATGAAAAAAAGCATGCTAGTATTAATACTTATATTTCTCATTTTAAAAATGTCAGCACAAAGCACTGAGCAGTATGATTATGCAAAAGAGATAGAGAGAAAAAAAACCAAAGAGTTTCTTGAATATAAAGAAAACGATCAGAGTATATATTATGGAATAGGATATTCAATAATTGGGAAAGATTTAAATGAAGCTTTGGAAGAAGCAAAAAATCGTGCTTTAAAAAGCCTAACAGAACAAATCGAAATTAGAGTTGAAAGTGATGTAACTGCTGTAACCATATCAGAAGAGAAATCTATAAAGTCAAAAAAAACATTTGTTGAACAAAGTATAATAAAAGATATTACTGCAACATATACAAATAAAACGATTGAAGGTTTTCAATATAAAGATTTTATAAATTATCCAAAAGACGGGCAAGTATGTTGTATTACGTGGTTATCAAAAACTGAATATGACCGAAAAGTAAAACAGGAACTTCAAGGCCACAGAAACCGAATCCGTACAACATTAGAAGATGGCTTAAGCCAAATGAAGAATGGAAATATTGTTACGGGGATTCAACATTTCATGAGAGCGGATGCTGCCCGCATAGAATATTTCAAAGACCTTCCTGTTATTATGGATGTTGATGGAGACGGGACAGATGAAGAGGTAAAGGCGTATATTGAAAATAAAATAATTAATACTGTGAACACAATAGAACTGGTGGCAGATGATGACAATCATAACTATAATTCCGATGGTGTATTATCGAGCATGCCGCAAGTCACAGCTTCTTATTATGATGAAAATGGTCAATGCCGAGAGTTATCTAGCCTACCCCTCAAGATTGAATTTATCAAAGGATCTGGGCGAATCCTGGGGAAAGTTAAAACAAACACCTATGGAACGGCGCAAATACAGCTTAGGAATATTGATGCATCTTATTTAGAGAGCATGATCAGCATTAAAGTCGATTCCTCTCAACTTGGAGATATTGATGAATATAACATTAAGTTACCGGAAGTGACGATCATTTTTAAAAAAATAAAAACGGTTGCCTTAGTAGTACATTATATTATAGATGGGAAGAAATACACTCTTGAATCACTAGTTACTCAAATAAAACGAGCATTAATGGAACACGGATTTGCCGGTGTTGATTTTCAAATTGAAAAACCAAAGCTTTCCACCATAGATATAAAAAAAGCAGCGAGTTTGAATTTTGAATATCTCGTAGAAGTATTAATTGAAACGACAAAACCTCAGACAATCGGAGGTTATGATAATATGTTTGCCTGTTCAGCACAAGGCACAATTTCTGTCTATCAGCTACCCAGAGGGGATCAAATAGCGACCGATATCATCCCTTCTTTTAGAGGAGTCGGGACAACAGCACATAGTGCATCTATGCATAGTATTGGTAAAGCTGAACATGTTATCTATCAGAAAACTATTAATATGATCGGACGGTTGCAATGACCTTTGTGTGTTCTCATTGCGGAGAAGAGATCAG
>CAZKSK010000423.1:0-2231 GCA_964555225.1 uncultured Bacteroides sp. | reverse complement strand
TATCATTTGAAACGGGAGTTCACCAGACGAGCGGTAACGTTGCAAGGTCCGTTTGCTGACATTGAGCATCCGGCATACATCGTAGTTGTCCAGTAATTTTTCGCCATCAAACAAAGGAATTTCCTCTTCTGGATTATCCAGCTTATTTACCACCTCATCAAGCTTTGAATTTAAACGCTGCATCCAGCCCTCAAAATATTCCTTATCTATAAACATGTCAGTAACTCATTGAATTACTGCAAAGTTATGGGCTATCCAGGGGACTGATTAGGAAGTCGGTACAAGTTCTATTGCCACAATTTCATTAAGGTTAAAAATCAATGGGTTATGAAGCTGGTTTTAAGAGGGGCAGCTATAAAAAAATGAAGTGATACTCTGCATTCGGGTAATGTATGCCAAAAATGACCCATTTTTATATTGCAAATTGGAAAATATAAGGCAACAAGCGAATAATACCGGCAAATACCGAAGTCGGTATTTAATTTCTCCTGCCCATACGTTTTAGTAGCGATTCTTTCAATTTGTCTAAAAAGGGGGTAGGGACATTTCGGATTTTCATATCGCTGAATGCCCGTGAAAGGTTTTTATCAAGCCTAATATTGAAAACGTTTTGGATATAATCGGAAAGTTGTGTCAGAGGGACATCCCCAAAAGTACTGTCACTATCCCATGAATAAAGCTGTTCCATTAGTTCCGTTTTTGTACCACGCCAGGTAAGTTTGATTGAAGGGAATCCTGATGGTAGACACACCCCGTTACTATTCAACCGTTCTATTTCCTGCATCAAATACGCAAGGAGCATATCATTTGATAATATCTTCGCTACTTTAAAATCGTAATTAGTGGAGAATTTTGGGTCTAGTTCATAATAGAATGTTTCCAGGTATTGCTCAGTATCCATTTTTCCGCGCAAAAAATACAAAGAATCCAGGTGGGTGCAGCCTGAACGGTAATAACGGATAAAGTCAAGTCGTTTGGCGTTATAATTGTTTATCTCGTTCAACTCTTCGCTCAGGTATTCCTTTTGCCGATCCACGCCGGCGGGGCGGTTCATCTCAATATTGTACAATTTTCTATAGTAAATCAAACGATAACAAAACTTTGGCTTTGTGTCCTTAAAAAAATTGATTTCTTCTGTCTCATTCTCAAATTGATAAGATATGATAAACTTTTTTAAATAGATGAACGCTTCTCCTAAAACATGCGAAGCTTCCAGTGATTTCTTGAGAATATTGCTATCTGATGATTCAATACGGTCTATTGCTTCGTCTGTTTCTTTGCTTAGTTTGGTGACGTATTCAAGCACGTTTCATGTAAATTTAAGAATTAAAGATTTTATTCAATTGAATGGGGCAAACATAACCGGAACCGGCGGTCATACATTTCATTTATGATAGCTATTCAAATTTTTGCTACTATCCATCAACTTGCTATCAACTCAAAAGATGATTTCGTAAAATGTCTTATGCAAAAAGAAACTAAACCTGTTAATATCAGGTTTCTTTTCAAGTGAACGACCACCACCAGAAAACCAGGCACCTGCACAGCCTAAGGTATCTGTCCGCTGAACATCGGCAAAAAGAAAAAGGATATTAGGTTTGTTCTTTTCTTTCGCCGATTCCTTTTCGGTATTGCAGCGGGGAAAAAATTCCAATAACAAAAGTAGTGATACAGAAAATAATGATGAATGCTTCATTTTCTATTCTTTTAAGTTTGATAATGTTTCAATATATTCTGCACCATACGAGCTTACCTATTCTTTCCCCAAATCATCTGTAAGAATAAATAGTATATTTACTAAGTCATTATTTGACTATTGGTTTAAACTTCTTGAATTTTTATAATACCATTTTTAAAACTTAACGGTTGGTGGAGCTAAGAATAATTGAGGTTTTTCTTCAATTGAAAATCCTAAAAAATTCTTTAATTTGAAAATAAAACTTGGCTGTGCCAGACACCCTTTTCATTCACCTTTTTATTCATCAAATGATAAACCGGATGCAATGTAAACGCAGTACCTTCCAGATTAAAATCAGTTGGTCCTGCTTTATTAATTTTGAGTTTTTGCGGCAACTTCACATACTCAGTATGACCTTCAACACCAAGAACTAATGGTCCATATTGAATTTTGAATAGATTCTTATCTGTATTGTTTCCGTGTGGTTTAACTTTTCCAAGTTTTTGAGTAAAGGAAAGTTCGTATTCTTCACCGGATTTAAATTGAGCGGAAA
>CAZKSK010000422.1:0-2235 GCA_964555225.1 uncultured Bacteroides sp. | reverse complement strand
TCTCGGCGCCTTGGTATGTGAAGCTGCTCAGCGATTGTTTGGAGAAGGTGGCTCAAAAAGGGTTGATGCTGGAGATCAACACCAAGAACTGGACAAAGAAACAGGAGCTTTTTCCACATCAAAGTTTCCTCCCGCTCATCAACGAACTGAAGATTCCCGTAATGGTCAACTCAGATTCTCACTATCCGGATCTCATCAACGACGGTCGCCCCAAAGCTTTTGAATTGCTCAAGAAAGCCGGCTTCCGCTCCACCCGAGAACTCATCCATGGCCAATGGATCGATTGGGATTTCTGATTGACAGAAATGTTTAGTTGGCCATTCGATAAGCCAAAACTCTTTCTGAAGTAGTTGGGAAGAACGCACAGTCAAACCGTATAACATTCCTTTTCTCCTGCCACCATTTTCTTCCGAAGGGTGGCAAAAACAGCAATTTGTGGGGAGTTTTAATACCGAATAGAATAAAAAACAAAATGCTAAATACCGTTTTACCAGTACTTAGCATTTCTTTCGTTGTTCTACCAGGACTCGAACCTGGAATTTCAGGACCAGAATCTGACGTGTTACCATTACACCATAGAACAATAAGCTTATTTGCTGTTAACTCTCTTTCGTTAACGGGTGCAAATTTACAGCTTTTTTTGATTGCTCCAAATTTTTATGCCCATTTTTTTAATCTTTGAACAAATTATTAATCTACTTGTTTGATTTACAAAAGTAAAAAAAGAGATAAATTCGATAACATCACTCAGATACTAATTTTATGGATTATATTTGCAGATTCGTAATTACACTTTAAGACAAAATAAATGGATCAAACAGAATCATTGGTAAAAAAGATTGTAGAAGGCCTACAAGAGAAAAAAGGCAAAAAAATCGCAACAATAGACTTAACAAAATTATCAGGCGCCATATGTCAATATATGGTTATTTGTGAAGGTAACACTCCTACCCAGGTAGCTGCCCTTTCAGACTCTGTATGGGATTATGTAAGAAAAGAGGCGGGAGAAAAACCGATCTCCATCGATGGAGAAAGAAACGCTCAGTGGATAGGTATGGATTATGGCACGGTTCTTGTTCATATTTTTCTGCCGGAATTAAGAACTTTCTATAATTTGGAAAACCTTTGGGCAGACTCGAAGGTTATTCGAATACCGGATCTTGATTAATAACCGGAGATCATAAACAATATCGACTATCATTTATGGAGAATAACAACAACGCGTTTAATAAGCCGCCAAAAAACAACAAGACGAAGATGTTCCGCTTTAATCTGTATTGGATGTATGGAATAATTTTCATCATGCTTGCAGCTTTGTATATGACAAATGATTCGTCTACAACGAAAGAGATGGGTTGGACTGAGTTTCAGAAGCTGGCGAACAAAAACGTTTTTGAAAAAATAACCGTATTCAATAAAAAGAATACACTGGAAGCTACTATTAAAAAAGGACAACTGGGCGTGGTTTTTAAAGAGGATTCGGCTTTAGTGGGCGATTCGCCTATGGTCTTTGTAAAAATCCCGTCGGCTGACAAGTTTTCCGATTTTTATGACAAAGCGGTTGAAAAAAACAATATCGATACTTCGGTAAGCTTTGAAGAGGGTGATGATACATTCTGGAATTTCTTTATTTCCTTTGGTCCTATCATCCTGCTTGTACTTGTATGGATATTCCTGATGAAAAGAATGTCCGGAAATGCCGGTGGTGGTGCCGGAGGTGTGTTTAGCGTGGGCAAAGCAAAGGCTCAGCTATTCGACAAGGATAACGATAAGAAGGTAACCTTTAAAGATGTAGCCGGACTATCGGAAGCAAAACAGGAGATTGAAGAGATTGTTGCATTCTTACGCAATCCGGAAAAATATACCGAACTTGGAGGTAAGATTCCTAAGGGTGCTTTGTTGGTAGGCCCTCCGGGAACCGGTAAGACTTTATTGGCAAAGGCTGTGGCCGGCGAGGCAAATGTTCCGTTCTTCTCTTTATCCGGATCCGACTTTGTAGAAATGTTCGTAGGGGTTGGTGCCTCAAGGGTACGCGACCTGTTCCGTCAGGCTAAAGAAAAGGCTCCCTGTATCGTATTTATTGACGAGATTGATGCCGTTGGTCGTGCCCGTGGTAAAAATGCCAACATGAACAGCAACGACGAACGCGAAAAAACGCTTAACCAATTGCTGACAGAGATGGATGGTTTCGGATCAAACAGCGGGGTGATTATCCTTGCGGCTACAAACCGGGCT
>CAZKSK010000421.1:0-2239 GCA_964555225.1 uncultured Bacteroides sp. | reverse complement strand
ATACTGAAAGCCCTGGTTCTATCATAAAGCTTTTCATATAAACACAGATCTTCACGGTAAACATGTGCCTGTATTCTAAGAATAGCTTAGTCCTTCAAAGGAGATATTCTTATAACTAAAGTAACCATACTTCTGGTGCTTATATAGATTCATGGTTTGTAATAATAATGGAAGGTTTTTCTTCTTCTTCAGCTTTACTCTGATTTCGTCACCTGATATAACCACTTCTCCTGAATTCATTATGAATTTCTCAAACAGACTTACATCAGACAAATGAGAGTATCTTTCAATATCATTAGCAAAAATCCTGTAGATGTTATGTGCAACTATGCTCATTGTAAGATCAAAATCTACCTTTATCACCATTGAGGATGATACCCGATTCAGGTGGAAGAACTCTATCTGCTCAGAGATACATTTCTCAACAAGCCATCTGCGGGCATACTTTCTTACAATATGATCAACGCTTTCATCAAAGTCATTTGTTATAATAAGAGCAGGCTTTATCTTGCCATGTCCTGTAATTGCAATCTGGCGAAGTTCTCGGTCATAACCCTTAAGGACAATATTCTCTGCATGGATGTTAAGAGTCCTTTTTTTATTGCCGGAGCATGGTATCCTTGTCTTTTTCCAGCTGGAAGCCGGTATATTATTTATACTTTCAATAATATTCTTGCCCCTTCTTCTTATGGTTATAAATTTAATTCCCTGATCGTCAAGTTTTGCCAGATTCTCATAATTTGTAAACTTGCTGTCAAATACTAGATATCTTAAAGAATTATTGCTCTTATCACCTGATCGGTAAAAATCTAGAAATTCAAGAACAACAGCATCCTGCTGTTTATGAAGAATATCAGCATTACCATAGTCTATTATTCCGGAGTCCTGGTCCTGGGCAATAACTGCAAGCATTGCAGAGAGAGACTGGTTTCTTTTTCCTGACCAGTTGTTCTCAAGATGCTCATCATTTCCCCAATAGGGAACAGCGGTAAAATCAAGATTAATTGTATTACCCAGAAGGCCATTCTCTTTCCATATTGCATGCAGGGACCTAAGGAATGAAATATTCATATCTCTTGTAACTCTATGGCTGTATGAGCTAAGGCTTGAGGCCTTTGGCAATACATTAAGGCCGGCAAAAAGCCCAAGTCCCCTGTCCATACACCAGAGATCATCTTTTGTATACCTTCTTATACTTGAGAGCTTTAATGCCAAAAAGGACATAATTGATGAAAACTTATCTATCCTCTCGGTTCCGGGGTATTCTGAGTCAAATATTGCTTTGTCAATTCCATATTCTCTTATGTATGGCAAAAGACAAAGCAGACCTGCTGAATTAGTTGAGAATGACTCATCCTCAAGAGATATGGGAGCAGATATATCAGGCTTTATCTTAACTTCGGACATCTCCTGCCTTATATGCTTTGTCCTTCTGGGCAATCTTGGAAAGCCCTCTTTTCTCAATATATTATAGATTGTCTTTTCTGATATTGATTTTCCCTTTCCATCCAGTACTACTTTTATATCGGGTATTGAATAATTCTTCTTTCTCAGTTCAACTGCAATTTTTGTTATATCGTCCTTGTCCTTTCCCGGCTTTCTTCCAGCTTTTTTTTCCTTAAAAAAAGGATCCTCATTATCTTTGCTCAATTCATTTCTGTAATAGGCAATCAGCGAAGTAAATGCCCTGTAAGTATATCCAAACTTTCGCGCTACTTCCAGAGCAGTCTTGCCATCAACAAAATATGACCTTAATGCTTCATATTGCTTATGCTGTATATTTATTGGATTAAGGAAATAGTCAATATCGATTTTCATTTGTTTTATTTTACCCATATTTTGACTCCTATCAAGTCATATTTTACTATATTAATACTGTATATTATTACCATGTAAATGTCAATATAAAACATTAAAAATTTGCATAAAAAGTATCATTTTTGACATAAGGCTCTTAATATTGAAGTATATAAGCAACTTTGATATTTAAAAGGAAATCTGTAATGATGTAGGAATATTTATCTATGTATGCATATAGAAATTATTCAACAGTATGATGCAGTAAGATCGCATATTTCTAAAATACGAGATTTATTGGGTAATATCAGATTTTTGTATATTATTACAATTAATAAAAATAGCTGGATCTACAGAATATATGTTCCGTGAATATGTGTGTTAAACAGGATGATCAGAGCCAAGTAAAATTGCTAATGGAGAAATTACTTAATATACTGAT
>CAZKSK010000420.1:0-2242 GCA_964555225.1 uncultured Bacteroides sp. | reverse complement strand
CTGATATTGCAACTGTCCCAGCAGATTTATTTGCTAAATTCCAAATTAGTTTTTACAGTAGTCCTGAAGATGCAGCTGTAAAAGCATTAGGCATTGAGTAGTTAATATAAAAAGGGAGGAAAGGCAATTTGAGTGGATTTTTAGATTTTATTTCTAACTTTATAGAGATTACTGGCAATTCGACGGCAGATTCAATAATCCTTACTATTATAGGCTTAATTGCCTTTCTAGTAGCTTTCGGATTTGTAGGTATGATATTTGATGCTCTAGGTATTTATGATTCCGATTTAATGAGTGATACTCATTGGATAGTTAGAGTGATTGTATTTCTAGGGCTTTCTTTTATATGCATAGAAATTGCTAAATTTATTAAATGGTTATTTAGTTTTCAGTGGTGGATTTATCTTATTGCAGGAATAGTTCTTATAGGAATAATAATTCTTTTGTTTGTAATAAAACATAGGATTATGAAGAAAAAATCAGTAGTTTCTAAAAATGAAAAAGTAGAAGAAGTATCAGAAACTACTGAAAAAACAAAAGAAGAAATAGTTACAATCGATAAAGATCATTGTCCTAGATGTGGCGGATTGCTTGTTAAACGTCATGGCTCGTATGGCAATTTTTATGGATGTGAAAACTTTCCAATTAATAATTGTAGATATACAAGAAAGTTTAAATAGGAGGAACAATAATGGAGTTCTTAAAAAAAATAAAATTGAATATTATACCAATATTTAAACAAACAATTTTATTGTCTGGATCAATTTTCTCAGCTCTAACAATTGTATTATCTTTTATTACATGGGAAGATATGAAAATTGAAAATATTTGGATTAAGATATTCATATTATTTGGAATTATATTAAGTTCATTTTTGATATCATTAGTTTTTATTGTAGTTGTATTAAAAAACAAAAAATTATGGGCTAACGGAAAAAATAAAGTATTAGCTTTTTATGGTGATTTATTTAAAATAACGGACAAACAAGAAAAAAAGATCATTGTAATTCCAGTAAATGATACATTTGAGACAATTGTTGATGATGATTTGGTTCAAGATAAACCTCTTGTTTCTTTAACTACAATTCATGGTCAATGGATAAAGTACATGAATTCTAAAGGAATAGATTCTAAAACGCTTAGTACTATGATTTCTGACAATCTTAAAAATAGAAAGATAGAGCCAATCAAGGTGTATACTGGTGAAGAAAAAAACAGAGGTAACAAAGAGTCATATGAATTAGGAACAATTGCATCTATAAACGGTGAAAATAATACTACATTTTATTTAATAGCTATTTCTAAGTTTGATGAGAATAATAAAGCTAACTCATCTAGAAAAAAGATAAGAAATTGTGTAGATGAATTGATTGAATTTTATGATACTAATGGTCAGGGATATCAAATTTTCATTCCTTTGTTTGGAACTGGTAGATCTAGAGCAGACTTGAATCATCAACAAGCATTTAAAATTATAAAGAATGCTGTTTTGACAAATGAAAAATCTATTCATGGAATTATTAATATAGTTGTTTACAAAAAAGATAAAGACAAAGTATCAATATTTAAGTAGGAGGAAAATATGGCGTATAGAACTAGAACATATATAGCGGCTGATTGGACAGGAGATTCAGATGCTGTAGAAAAATTACATCAATGGAATGATAGTAAATTTTGGTCGTTATCATTTACTGATGCACATGATTTGACTCAGTCATATGACACGAGTTTACCTTGTAGCATTAAAAGATCCTTAAAAGAAAGAATGGATGCTTCTAAAACTTTTGTTTTAATTGTTGGTGAAAAAACAAATACTTTAACAAAAGGTAAGTGTAGCTTATGTGGAAGTTATAATTCATGGACAGGAAGTTGCGCACGTGGCCATTATATTGACAATAGAAGTTATATTAATTTCGAGTGTGAGAAGGCAGTAGAAGCAGGTATAAAAATTGTCGTGTTATACAATTATGCAAATGTCTATAGAGATAAATGTCCAGAGTCTGTTAGATATAAAGGAACGCATGTTCCAATGTGCTATTATGAGAATGGTAAATATTATTGGGATTATGAAGCAGTAAAAAATGCATTATCAGACTAATATGAAGAAATTACTAATATTTCTCTTAACAATTATTTCCATTACTCTAACATCTTGTGGTAAATCAAATAGCTCACCAACTCAACCAACTACTGATGAGCCTAGTACAACAATTACAACGCCACAAGATGATAAGACAATAAC
>CAZKSK010000419.1:0-2249 GCA_964555225.1 uncultured Bacteroides sp. | reverse complement strand
GCATCTAAAATCATTGATGATAACATAATCTTAACTTTTAAATTATAATTCTATATATGTTTATTCTTTTTTAATTCTTGACAATCCGATAAAGACACTACTCAACATAGTGAATACATAAGCTTGAATAAATGCAACAAGAACCTCGATAAAGCCCATAAAAATAGCAAATAATATGGAAATTACACTCATTGTTCCATTCATAACCACTCCCATTTTTACCGTCACGAAAATAATACATGTTATTGATAATTCGATAGCATGACCCGCCATAATATTGGCAAATAAACGGACCATCAATGCAAAAGGTTTTGTAAACACTCCAAAGAGTTCAATTACCGGCATCATAGGTACCGGGCACTTTAACCAGACTGGAACATCAGGCCAAAAAATATCTTTCCAATATTCTTTATTACCGAATAAATTGATAGCCAAAAATGTACATATAGCTAAAAAGAATGTTATGGTAATATTACCTGTTACGTTTGCTCCACCCGGAAATATAGGAATTATACCCATGATATTACTCAAAAATATAAAAAAGAAAGTTGTTAATAAATAAGGTGAAAAACGCTTGTAGTCTTTTCCTATACAAGATTTAATCACATCATCATTAACCATCATGATGAACATTTCCATAAAACCTACAAAACCGCCGGGCGCTGCATCACTTCTATCTCTTTTTCTATACCAACGGGCTACACCTATAATGATCGCCGCCAAAAGTATACAGTAAAAAATAAGAGATGTAGTTACTTTAGTCAGAGATATATCAAAAGGACGAACTTCCAATCCCGAAGCATCTTTCTCAACGACTTTATCTTTATATCTTCCACTTTTTGCTATATAAAAGCCATGATACATTCCACCATCTTCAATTCTGGAAGAAAGAAAAGAATTCCATCCGGACTCATGACTATAAACGATGATTGGCAAAGGTATAGTTATTTTTGTAGTGCCAAAATTCGTGATATGCCATTCATAAGAGTCCATTATATGACCAAATATAATGTTTTGAACATTAAGACTACTTTTGGCTGCTTCATTCGTTTTTTGAGCTGAAGCCGGTGTGGAAATGAAACATAAAACCAATAAGATAGAACCTACTATGTATTTAAAACTTTTCTTCATACAGCTTTTTCGTGGTATTACTGTTCAACACAAACTGAAACCACATTTTTATTCACGTCTACAAAACCTCCGGTTATATTCAAATTCTGTTCTCCTTCTTCATTTATATATTTTATAATACCTTCTCTTAATGAAGAAATCAATGATGCGTGATTAAGGAGAACAGTAAACTCGCCCATTTCTCCAGGCATAGTCACACTTGTTACGTTTCCTTTGAAAAGGACTCGTTCAGGTGATAATATGCTGAGTTGAATATCCTTCTGCTCCATAAAATCTATTTATTTAATTTTCAGCTTTACCGCTCTTTGTCTGAGCAATTAACTTCTTACCTTTTTCTATGGCATCTTCTATGGTTCCAACATTCAGGAACGCTTGTTCCGGAAGATCGTCTACTTTTCCGTCAAGAATCATATTAAAGCCTTTAATAGTATCTTCTATAGAGACCATTACACCTTTTACTCCGGTAAATTTTTCTGCAACAGTGAATGGCTGCGACAGGAAACGTTGTACTCGACGAGCACGATTCACTATCGTTCTATCTTCTTCCGATAATTCATCCATACCCAAGATAGAAATAATATCCTGCAATTCCTTATTACGCTGAAGAATCTCGATAACTCGTTGCGCTGTCCTATAATGCTCTTCTCCGACAACCAACGGATCAAGGATTCTGGAAGTGGACTCCAATGGATCAACTGCCGGATAAATTCCCAACTCGGTAATCTTACGGCTCAATACGGTCTTTGCATCCAAGTGCGTAAAAGTTGTAGCCGGCGCCGGATCTGTCAAGTCATCCGCAGGTACATAAACAGCTTGTATGGATGTGATTGAACCGTCTTTTGTAGATGCGATTCTTTCCTGCATACGGCCCATTTCGGTAGCTAGAGTCGGTTGATATCCCACAGCCGATGGCATACGTCCCAATAAAGCAGACACCTCGGACCCTGCTTGAGTAAAACGGAATATATTATCAATAAAAAATAACACATCTGTCATTTTTCCTTCACTCTTTCCACTATCACGGAAAGACTCGGCGACTGTCAGACCTGAAAGCGCAACGGACGAACGTGCACCGGGAGGTTCGTTCATCTGACCATACACCAAGGTTGCCTGAGATT
>CAZKSK010000418.1:0-2249 GCA_964555225.1 uncultured Bacteroides sp. | reverse complement strand
ATCATTGGAGATGCAATATTCTAGTAAAGTAAAACTTATCTATATAGACCCTCCATATAATACTGGGTCGGCATTTGAACATTATAATGATAATTTAGAACATAGTATATGGTTATCATTAATGATGCCCCGTCTTGAAATTTTGAAGAAATTATTAAGTGATGATGGAGTCTTATTTGTTCAAATTGATGATAATGAACTGGCCTATTTGACAGTATTATTAGATGAAATATTTGGCAGAAGCAATCACATTAATACAATTGTCGTTAATATGAGCAACTTATCTGGGGTAAAAATAAATTCTGCTATTTTAGGAAAAAGGTTTCCGAAAATTAAAGAGTATATTTTAATGTACGCTAAAAACAAGGATAAATATAAACTAAGTATACCAAAGATAAGTAAAGAAAAATGGGATTCTGAATATAATATGATTATTCCAGAACTTAAATATGAAGATTACACATGCATAAGCCAATATGGGATAGAAACTATTAAATCAAAAATAGAGAATTGTACATTGATATCGCTTAATGAGTATATGAAACAAAACAATATTGAAAATTCGGATGAATGGAAACATAAGAATAGTTATCGAATTGTTGCCTCGAAACCAAATACCGCTTTACTCAATATTGCTAAAAGTCAAACATTTAACAATCCACTTGCAATTCTGAAAACTTCACAAGGGCTTTATAAAATAATAAAAACTGATTTTAATCGCAATACTAAAACAGCTAGGATTGAACTAGTTTTTGCTGCAGATAATTCTGAAGTATTTTTAGGAGACCAATGGTCAGACATAGTTACAACAGGTGGTGTTGGCCAAGAGGGTGGCGGAGATTTCCCTAATGGAAAAAAGCCGGAAAAATTAATTCATCGGATTATTGAGACAGTTACGGTAAAGGGTGACATCGTACTCGACTCTTTCTTGGGCTCGGGGACCACTGCGGCTGTTGCTCATAAGATGGAGCGAAAATGGATAGGGATTGAATTGGGGAATCATGCTTATACTCACTCGAAAAAAAGATTAGACTCCGTCATTTCTGGTACGGATCTCACGGGAATAACCAAGCAAGTCAATTGGAAAGGTGGAGGTGGATATAGATTTTATGAACTTGCTCCAACACTTATTAAAATTGATGATTTTGGTCAAGAAATCATAAACCAGGATTACAATCCTGATATGTTAGCATCATCCATAGCTCTTCATGAAGGTTATAAGTATGAACCCGATCAATCAGTATTTTGGAAACAAGCTAAAAATGGTGACAGTAGTTATCTTTTCACCACGACAAAACATCTTGATAGAACATACATAGATGCAATTCACGCTCAAATGAATGATGATGAATTCTTGGTTATTTCATGTAAATCATTTGAATCAAACATCCAACATTTATACAAGAATATATCAATTAAGAAAATACCACAGTCACTGTTAAAAAACTGTGAATTTGGTGTAGATAATTATAATCTAAACATCATTAATCCACCAGTGTACGAAGAGGATGATGAAGATGAGTAATATCAATTACCCGCTATTTCCAGAATATACATTGGACTATTTAAATAATGTAATGTCTCTTAGAAAACCTCAATTTCGAAGTTTGCGGATTTTAGATGATATCTTAAGAGAATGTCCACTATCAAAAGAAATTGATGTTGATACCTATCAAAGAAACATCATGAATATGTATCGAACATTTAGAGAGTTCGAAAGACCATTTTTTAATGTTGCTTTTGAACTTGCTACAGGTGTTGGTAAAACCAAGCTTATGGGAGCTTTTATAACATATTTATATACAAACAAAGGTGTTAAGAACTTCTTTGTTGTTGCTCCAAGTTTAACGATTTATTCAAAATTAAAGAATGATTTAGGAAATCCTTCGGTTGATAATGAGAAATATGTCTTTAGAGGTATCGGATGCTTTGCTACCGAAACACCTAATGTGTGGTTTGATGATGATTATAGAAATAGACCATCATCATCCTTTTCAGATAGTGATTCTATCAACATTTTCATTTTCAATATTAGCAAGTTCAACTCTGAAGAAAGAAAAATGATGTCAGTTAATGAATATTTAGGACAAAGTTTTTTTGACTATTTAAAGTCACTAGATGATCTAGTTGTAATCATGGATGAATCGCATCACTATCGAGCTGATGCAAGTACAAACGCTATAAACTCTTTAGAACCAATCCTAGGTATCGAACTTACTGCAACACCATATACAACAGTCAATAACAAA
>CAZKSK010000417.1:0-2258 GCA_964555225.1 uncultured Bacteroides sp. | reverse complement strand
TGTATAGAAAATGAAAGAGAAAATAGTTTGTCTGATAGCTTTTTTCTTGATCCCGTTGTTTTTATATGCTCAACAGATAAAAGATGTTGAGGTAAAAAGAGAGCGAGTTTTTACAGGTGAAGGATTGTACGGATACATGAATGGTGGTGCTGATCTTTATCTTGAATATGGTGTGTATAAACTTACTGCAAGGGATTTGATTTACAAAGGAGAGGAGTATATGCTGGAAATATATGAATTACCTTCTCCCGAGGATGCCTTTGGAATATATTCTCTGCATGTTTTTAAATGTATGCGTGCTGACACGCTGGGGTGTATAGATTGTTTATCGACATATCAGCTGCAGCGGGTTTCCGGGAACAAATATATTTCGCTTGTATTCCCAACAGGTTCTGCAGTTGCTAGAAATGAAGCTGATTCTTTATTGCGTTTGTTTGTATCTGAGAATGAGGAGAAACCTGCTATTCCTGATATATTGGGTATAAAAGAGCCATTATCGGGAAACCTTAAATTTGCAAGGGGAAAATTATCGGCATCCAATGTGCAATCATCTTTATTTAATCTGCTCGATGGCGTTAAGATAAAAGCTCTCTGGCATCTATCCGGTAAGGCAACACGGGAAAACCGTGCGTTGATTTATCCGGAAGATAAAGTCAATATTAAACTGATAAAAAGCAGGATTCCAGATGAAGATGTGCTAATGACAGGCGAGAATTATATTTTTATCAAGTGTAGAGAAGAAGAGTCACCGGCTCAAAATAGCTCTCCATTTGGCTTTTAACATCCAATTGTATTCATTTCTGTGTTGCAGAACATATAATAATAATTTTATAGTCATAGGTAGATTGTTACCTTTGTAGTGATTGTTAATTTTTATTTTTGAGAAAATTTATTGAGACAATTAATCATTTTATTTATTGATTAAAGTTTTAAAGTTTAGGTTTAAATAAAAAAATCCGGTTCGTGAGAATCGGATTTTTTGTATTAATGGGGAGTTGCATCTATATTTGCAGCTCGTTTATGTATTAAATAGATTAAACGTAATAATCTGAATTTGAATGAAAGAAGAATTTATGAGAAGGGCCATCGCCCTGTCGGTCGACAATGTAAAGAATGGAGGAGGTCCTTTTGGTGCGGTTATCGTAAAAGATAATGAAATCATTGCTACTGGAGTAAACCGGGTTACAGCCTCCTGTGATCCAACGGCTCATGCAGAAGTAAGCGCTATTCGTAATGCATCAGCAAAGTTGGGAACATTTAATTTAAGCGGTTGCGAAATTTATACCTCGTGCGAACCTTGCCCCATGTGTCTCGGTGCTATCTATTGGGCCAGATTGGATAAGATTTATTATGCCAACACTAAAGAAGATGCAAAGGATATCGCTTTCGATGATTCGTTTATATATGAAGAAATTGCGTTGAAACCTTCGGATAGGAAATTACCTTCCGAATCTCTTCTTAGAAATGAGGCAATAAAGGCTTTTCAAGCATGGGCTTCAAAGGACGATAAGGTGTCTTATTAGAAAGATATTAGCTGTTTTTGATATTAGAATGGTTCAGATTATTTTCTCATATAATCTGAACCATTTCAATCCATAATTTCCAAGTCCTAGGTCGACAGTGCCAGTGTATATGAATCCGTTTTTTTCGTATAACTTTATTGCAGGGATATTCTTTTCATAAACGTCTAGTCGAATAGTTTTTATGCCTGAGTTTTTAGCAAATTCAATACTGTAGTTGAGTAATGCGTTCCCTATTCCTTTTCCCATAAAATTGGGATGTATTACGAATGTACGTATCACGTAAATATTATCGTAGGTAGTTTCAACCAGCCAATCAGCATCATCGTATGCTTCTTCAGGTTGATGATTAAGAATTATAGATCCCGCAATTTTACCTCCAGAACGAGCCACGAACAGAGTCTTACTACTTATTCCTTCTGTCGCATTCTTTCGCGTAGGATATATACCTTTAATCCATCCAGGATAATTGGTGTGCATCGATAAGTAATCGTTCAGGTTATTGTATAGTAGTTCCAGTTCGTCTATATCGGAAGTAACGCCTAGTTCAAATATTAGATCCATTTTGTTATTTTATGCAAAGATATAATTTATATATTAAGGTAGCTGTCTTGCTCGACGATTTGATAAAACTTTAGACGACTTTCTACTGTTTGTTGTTTAATATATGCGAGTAAGGTTTTGATAATATTAACAAACTTAATAATTAGGTGATGAAAGGACTTTTTAATAAAATAT
>CAZKSK010000416.1:0-2259 GCA_964555225.1 uncultured Bacteroides sp. | reverse complement strand
TCACCACCTCCGTTAGTTTCTCTTTGTTGATTTTTGTCACGTTATGCTTTTCATCTTGTTCGTAGGCTGCATACAATAATGCCTTGGCAAGATACGATTTGGCCATCCATTTGTTGGCTCGACCCACCTCAGCATTATTATCAGGAAGGGTTTGAGCTGCAAAACGGAATTCTTCTATGATTTTATCCCATAGCTGCTGACTTGTAAATTCTACGTTGGACACATTGATGTATTCTTCCACCGGTACAGTTTCGTCAATAAAAGGAATTTGTTTGAACAATAGCTTCAGCTCGAAATAATAATGAGCACGAAGGAATCGCATTTCAGCTATCCGGATCATCTTCTTTGAAAAATCGGCTTCGTCGATGGCATTCAATCTGGCCAACGCATTATTTGCCCTTGATATGGCGACATATTCCTTGTACCATTTACTATCCAGCAAACCGATATCGTCTCTGAGGTAGGTAAACGTTTCATAAAAATGGAATTCCTGCAAATCTCCCGTTCCTGCACCTCCCTTATAGGCATCTCCGGAGCGAAGGTCTCCGTAGGGCCAGGGACTGTTTGGTTCGGTGTAATGATCGTTACCTAAACTCGAATAAGCCGCGATGACCATTTTCTCCACATTTTCAGGAGTATTCAGTTGTTCGTTGCTCAAAACTCCTTTCGGGTTCTCGTCCAGGAAAGAATCGCAGGAAAAAAGGAGAACCGACAAAGAGCAGCATGTAAATATATATTGCATTGTTTTCATAATTCTATCAATTAAAAAGTTACGTTCACACCAAAAGTTACTGAAAAAGGAATTGGATAAGACAAATTGGGAGTTTCCGGATCTACACCTGTAAACGCATCGTCGCCCCAGGTCTTTTTAACCGTCAGCAAGTTCTGCCCCATTACATAGATTCGGGCATTTTTCATGTAAACCGACTTTAACAGATGCTCGGGAATGGTGTATCCAATCTCCATGTTAGCCAGTTTAAGGTACGAAGCATTCTCAATGAAATAGGATGAGTAACGACTTTCATAGTTGTTATCATTTAATGATAATGCAGGAATAGTAGATGAACTGTTTTGAGGTGTCCAGGCATCCAGTGTTCTTTTACCATAATTATGGCCACCAAAGAAACTAATGAAATCGGTATACCTCTTCACTTCATTGTTTACGTTATAGCCAACCAACCCATTCCAAAACATACTGAAATCGAAGTTTTTCCAATTAACGGCCACATTCAAGCCATAGATAAAGTCGGGATCCGCCACACCCAACCAGGTTCTGTCTTCATCATTTATTTTTCCATCCTTATTTACATCCTTAAATCGGATTCGGCCTATCCCTTTACCTGTTTGCTCCACATGCGCATCCACCTCTGACTGATTCTGGAAGATCCCTTCGGCCACATATCCGAACATTGAATTTAATGGTCTCCCCAAAATTGTCTGATCGTTTCCATTACCTGCATACGAATTGATAACATCTTCCGGTAACTTTACCACTTTATTTTTATAGCTCGAAATATTACCTGTTACACTCAATCCAACATCTCCTATTTTATCATTGTAGGAGAGGATGAATTCAAATCCTTTATTATCGAGCGTTGCGCCGTTTACCCAGCGGCTTCCACCTTCGCCGATGGTAGCAATATAAGGAGGGTTAATTAAGATATCCTTCGTACTTTTTGTAAAATAATCCAACGAACCGGAGAACTTCTGATTGATAAATCCAAAATCAAGACCGATATTATTCTGCGTAGTAGTTTCCCATTTCAAATCGGCATTCATCTGTTGAGTACGACGGTAACCCGATAGCAAATCGCCGGTTCCGGTTCCACTGATGTCGTATGCCGTTCCATGATCACTGTCCCACGTTGGGTCTGTTCCATATAAAGCCTGATACAATGCCGGCGAAGCGAAATCACCAATCTCCTGATTACCCGTCTGCCCCCATCCATAGCGTAGTTTCAAATCCGAGACATAAGGGAAAGCAGCTTTAAAGAACGATTCTTCACTCAGACGCCAACCGAATGAAAATGCAGGAAATGTTCCATAACGGTTGTTTGCTCCGAATCTGGAGGATCCATCGTAA
The DNA here is from genome assembly GCA_964555225.1 of uncultured Bacteroides sp. Lineage (GTDB taxonomy): Bacteria > Bacteroidota > Bacteroidia > Bacteroidales > Bacteroidaceae > Phocaeicola_A. The sequence goes on along the minus strand of CAZKSK010000416.1, from coordinate 176 downwards.
CGGACCGTTGCCGATATCAGGTAACGATTATCAAAACTATAGTTTACCTTTCCAAAGTAAGAGAGCAACGAATAGGCAGTTGCAGAACCGGCATTTCTTTTGTTTGATTCACCTGCATCAAGGTACATATAATCCGGATCTTCCGAAGCAAAGACATCCCTGCCAGCCGATATTGC
>CAZKSK010000415.1:0-2261 GCA_964555225.1 uncultured Bacteroides sp. | reverse complement strand
ATCCAGAATCTGACTTCCTCTGTAAAAGGAATAGATGAAAATGAGAACCAGGGTGAAAATGACACTGGCAATAACAAGATCATCCAGATCCACCGGGTCATTAATAAAGTGGTGGATTATCATAACACACGGATTTATAAATAGTAACCCTACAACGACAATGATCAGGTATTCGATCAATAGTCTTTTTAAATTCAATTTATCCGTATATTTTTCATTCCGCTTTAAAAGGTAATACATAAAGGCCTGAAACAGGTAGGCCATAATGGTGGCTCCTATCCATTCTATCAGATTCTGACTGATAGGTCTTTCCCAGAATTTGTATCCATTGGGGGTGTCGGTAACAAGACGTATCCCTGTCATTACAATTAATGCAACAAATAGAGGGATAATCCAAAACCATTTTTCAAAACGTTTCATATCAGATTTATTTATTATACCGATGCTTTATAAACTAATTGTAGGAATATTACAAATTTATACGTTTTGTGTCAAAAGCTTCACCTTTTCGTTTGAATTCTTTTGATTCGAATCCTTTACTGAATTTCCATGTAAATGAAATTCCCAGAATGCAATGATCTTCCTTTTCAAAGGTACGTGCCGTACTGTTGCCGATACGGGTGGTCATATTTACCCGGTTGGTATGGAACAGGTCGTTGGAATAAAGGGATATGCTGGCTCTGTCGTTCCATAACTTTTTTTGAATACCGGCAGTAAGCTGTCCGAAGGAGGCTATTTTCATTTGCCCCATTGCCATTCGCCCATTATAATATCCTGTCAGCTCTGCCAACCAACCCTTACCTAGCAAAAAGCGGTTCCCTACGTGAAACATCAGCGTTGTTTGTGCAGTTTTGTTTGCGTCTTGTATCAGGTCCCATTCATATTGATTGTGTGTTAAACCGATACTGGCGGTAGACTGCATATACTTTACAGGCGAGAGATTACCGGCACTTAATCGGATTCCGCAAGATCTGTAAGTAGCAAGGTTTTTAGGCATCACATATACTCGTTTGCTGTTTTCGCTCAGAATAAAAGATTTAGCGATTACGTCGTTAGTCTGATTATAAAAAACTGCCACTTTATAGTTGTTTGCCAGAAGATATGAGAGTTCCAGATTGTCTGAGAATTGGGGTTGCAGGGTGGTATTACCCTGTTCGTAGGTATAGGTGTCGAAAATATATACGAAAGGATTCATATCCTGGTAATTAGGCCGATCTATCCTGCGTCGGTAGGATAGATTCAAGGAGTGATTCTTTCCTGCCTGATAACTTAATGTAACCGATGGAAATAGATTGATATAGGATTTGGAAAAGGAAGAGTCGGCTTGCAACCTGTTACCCGGCAACTGTCCTTTTATGTTTGTGTTTTCTATACGTAATCCAGCTTCCAATACAAATTTATAGTGTGCAATTCGAGAGTTAAAATAGAATGCGTTGATGTTTTCTTTATAGATAAAATGAGAGCTTAGTCCGTAATCAGGCTCCCATTCCTGTTGTTCCCTGTTTTTATAGTCGGATGTATTATCTATGTTCACATATTCCGATTTAATACCACTTTCCAAAAGCAGTTTTTCATTTACCGGATAGGTGAAGTCGCTTCTCATGGAAAATAAATCGATAGTTCCTTTTTTAGTTCCAGCCGATTCTGCCATAACCTCATTTTGAGAGGTATACAGGAAAAGGTCATTATGGTACTGATCATTATCTACAGCATGGTGGAGATAGTTGGCCGACAGACTAAACTCTTTCCCAGTACTGTCTATTTTATGTATCAATCCAATGGTACCCGAGATATTGTTTCGCAGGTTGTCGTTAATTGTGGACGATTTAATGGATGAATCCCGTTTTCCAATGTGGTTGATAAAGTTGGAATTTAAAGATCCGGATTCTGCCTGGTTGGATGTATAACTGTTTAGAGCCAGTTCGAATGTGGTTTTAGACGATGCAAAATAGTGTATGCCCCCTTTGTAATAATGGGAATCTTCATTCCGCTTCCTATAGCTTAATTGGTTGAATGTAGTTTGTTCTGAAGGATTTTCCTCTTTAAATTCACGTATCACTTGCAGATCAACGTAATTTCTGCCACTATAATACCCATACATCCCAAAAAGGTTGAATTTTCCTTTTCGATGGTTGAAAGAGACAGAATGGTTACTCTTTTCATATTTTCCTTGCATAAAGTTGGATGTAATCCCCAGATTGAATCCCATTATTCTTGTTTTTTTAGTCGTGCCCCCCGGCAAACTATAGCCGGGGGCCGTT
>CAZKSK010000414.1:0-2266 GCA_964555225.1 uncultured Bacteroides sp. | reverse complement strand
CCATTTTGGAGGACTAGATTTTGGTTTTTAGTTCCACCCGAAACCCAGAAGGCCCCATCGGATAAATATGTAGAGTCTCCGTTTAATATATTACGATATAGTACTTTTGATTTCAAACCCATTTCTTTCACAAAAGACTTAATTTTTTCTTCACTATTTTCATCTATAAGCATTCTATGAGCTTCAAAAACTTCATCTGGCGTACAAACTATTGACTCAAAACAATCTGCCATATCGTCGAATTCTTTTGAGCCAAAGCGTTTATTAATCATACAGTTACCTTGTAATCTTTCAATAAATTCTCCATATGCGCTTGCTAAAGCTAATTCTCTTGTCACACCTTTTCCATTAGAAGCTCCATTGCCCAAAGAATCCACAAGATTAACAGAATAGCAATTGTTTTCAATGGAAAACCAATTTTCTTCAATAAGAAAAACTCCTATTTGATTCAGCTTATCTCTAATATCAAATATTGTATCTATAGGATCCCTATCCTTATACTTAGCAATACCTTCATTCATACTTCCTCCAGAATTCATCAAATCTCGGATGATAAAATGCAATAGGTTCTAAACGTAGCGCTATAAGCCAGAACACCACCGCCCCAGCTATCGCTGTGAAATAAATTCCGTATAAAGGTCACTATACAATCCTTTTGCACTGCTTAATTCACCGGGCACACCTTCTTGCACGACAGAGCCATTGCCAAGGACAACAATATGCCTGCATAATTTATTTATAATATTTAGTTTATGGGAAATTATCACTCCATTTTTATCAACTATCCATTTATTCAAAATCCCTAAACAAAAACTTTCACTTATCGCATCTAAGCTTGTAAATGGTTCATCAATAATATAGAAAGTAGAACTTTCCTTTAATAGGAATCTAGCTAATGTTATTCTTTGTTTTTCCCCTCCCGACAGTCCGTTGCCATACTCTCCAAAAAACCTTCCGCTTAAATAATGTAAATCCAAGTCATTAAGAATATTTCTATAAGATTCAGCATTAAAATATGTTTTTTCTAAAATAATATCAGCCAGCCTACAAGAAATCTCATCACAATTACCTATAATGCTATCTATAAAACTCTCGGTAAAAAAATATTTCATTTTATATAAATTACAATCAAGCGCAGACAATAAGAGATCATAATCATTCCTTTGTGAGCTTTTTATACAATATATTTTTTTTCCGTCACTTTCTTTCTTTATCTTTTTTAAAGCATAAATTTGTCTTATAATGCGTTCTATAATACTATTTTTAATTTCTATTTTCTGTTTCTCGCCTTCAACTGGTTGGCGCCCTAGTGTTATGTTGTATAAAAGGTCGTTATCAAATATTTCTAAATTCTGTCCAAAAAATGCTATTTCTGATTGTAAAAACGATCTAGGTAAATTATTTATCAACACGCCACCAAACTCACAGACACCACTGCTTGGAGTTATTTCACCTGTTAATAACTTTAATAAGGTTGACTTCCCCTCTCCCGATAAACCAACCAAGCCAGTGCAACCCTTGTCAAATAAAACAGATACGTTATTTATACATAAATCATTTGACCCATCAAACTTATAGGAACAGTTCTTTAATTCAATACATCCTGTTTTTTTAGGTAACTCGAATCCACCTAGCATATAATTATTGTCAAACCTAAACCTAGTCTCAATTAATTGGAATTCACTTCGGTTATTCATACACTCTTGTAGATTAGTGATAGGTAAAAAAATGAATTCAAAATATTCTAAAATAGCTATTAACATTCCGAAGGTCATCCTGCCTTGCCTGATATTATTGAATGCATACAAAATCAATCCAATCCTCGCGACTATTTTGATATAATCACATGCTATGCCACCCAGTTCGTTAGCAACCATTGAGAGATAACCATTACGATCTCTAACGGCAATATCTGAACGTATTTCGTCAGATATCAATTTTTTATTCCCATAGAAGTTAACAGCCATTGAGTTTTCTATTATAGCCTTGATCTTTGGATTTAGTTTATTAGACGTAATCATGCCATCGTTAAAATATTTCGCATACATCTTCGAAGAAACCCTGATTACTAAAAATGAAAGAATATATACAAGCGGCGTTATTACAAAAAATACAGCAGACCATGTATAAGTCAGCAACATTATCAATACAACACTAACTATGGAAAAGAGAAGCTTTATATCATATGGATTCATCATTCTAGCTACATAAAATGTATCACCTACAGCCACCTGGGTTAACAAGCCAGAACCGGACTTTTCAATTT
>CAZKSK010000413.1:0-2272 GCA_964555225.1 uncultured Bacteroides sp. | reverse complement strand
CAGTTCTTGGCGGAAGTGATGCCCATGAACCGGGACAAATCGGAATCTATGCGACAAAATTTGTAGCGCCAATTCATTCTCTTGGTGATATAATGGACGCGATACGGGCAGGTAGATGTGAACCGGTTGAATTGGTAAAAAATAATATGGAATATCGTGCCGCTTCACAGGAATACTGAAGATCACCTTGCTGCTGGATGTACGTAAACCAACCGGTCGTGATACGAAGAAACGTTACAATTAGGAGGTACCAACTCAGGAGAAGCGGCGGAATTCATTTGTATTAAATATCATACTGTGGTTCAGGGTGAAGAATACGCAAAAAAAATGTTGTACGCCTGAAATAAATGGCGTAAACTGATTTGTTATTGCATTCTGATAGCGACTCAAAGCCTGTTTCGGCGGCTTGAGGGGCAATTAGCAGGGTGTTGGCGGGTGGGTAACCTCATGTTCGGTTCCTTGAGTAAAATGACGTGAAACAGGAGTTTTCACTCCTTTTTAGCTCATTTTGGGGAACAATAGTTTTATATTGTTCTATGACTAAAATGGTTATCTTCTCTTTCGGATTTGAAGCAATCCTTTTATATTAATCCAGATAATGTGAACGGATCGATTCCAAATTACTGATAAAGCATAAGAAAAAGATTCATCGAGGTTTATTGCAGTTTATCTAGAGGGCTAATAACGCCAAGTTTGTTTCGTTCTGCCACATGAGTATAGATCATGGTTGTACTGACTTCAGAATGACCCAACAATTCTTGGAGTGTCCTGATATCGGTGCCTCCCTCAAGAAGATGCGTGGCAAAGCTATGCCGTAGTGTGTGTACGGAAGCCTGCTTGGCAATTTTGGATTCCCTTAACGCATCATGAAACGCTTTTTGAAGAGTACTGGGGAATATATGGTATCTTCTGAGCTGGCCATCAATTGGATCAACAGATAACCGATTCGATGGAAAAAGCCAGAACCAGGCCCATTCTTTTCCGGCATTTGGATACTTTTTTTCTAATGCTTTTGGCAGAGAAACACCAGCTATATTGTCATGTCTATCTTGTTCATAAAGTATTTTCGCTGATTCTATTTGGATACAAAGTTCAGGAACTATGCTGTTGGACAATAGTGTTCGTCGATCTTTATCACCCTTTCCTGAACGCACAGTGATTATATGGTTATCGATATCAATATCTTTAATCCTAAGCTCTAAACATTCATTCAGGCGAAGTCCTCCTCCATAGATGATTTTAGCCATTAATGAGCAAACGCCATGTATATTGTTTAACAGTATGGAAACTTCATCAATGGTAAGTACTACGGGCAATTTGGGTGGTACTCGGGACTTGGCAACAGATTCCAAATTTGTGATTTCCTTATGAAAAACGAAACGAAATAGAAAAAGAAGCGCGATAAAAGCTTGTTTTTGTGTTGAAAGTGATACGTTTTTCTTCATTACAATATAGGTAAGGAAACTTTTTACATCTTCTTCAGAGATTAACGAAACTGGCTTGTCTTTCATATATGATGAAAACGATTTTATCCAGTAAAAGTAAGATTTTTCTGTTCTATAGGATTTATTTTGAAGCCGAAGTTCCATTTTATATTTGATGAAGGTGACATTCCACCCAATATCCTTTGTTATCATAATTGAGTTCTTTCCTTTTTCTGTGGTTGAATGATCAACTATCTTTTGGATAGGTAACTGGGTGGAGTCTACTTGTATATCATCATTATCTGGATTAATAGTTTTCCTACTATTTTGATAATATTCACGAAACAATAGTACAGCGGATCTTGCCTGCTCAATTTTCCAAATCTCTTTGCAGCTTTTAGAAACATACGATAAGAAATCATCAAGTTGATCAATAAAGGAAATAGATTTATTAGAGATATTAATGAATTTGATTACCCAATAGATATAATAGCTGTGTTTATTTTCTGGAATATCGTGAGAACTGAGAAAAGCAGCAAAATACTTCTTATCAATATAGTAGTTCATATCCACCTCGATTATATATACAAGGATAACTGAATAATGCTTTTAAATTAATTAATGGAAAAATAGCGTTATATAGTGTAAAGTTCTGATAAATCAGGATCAGGACAACAATTGAGATAATATGTTATGTTTCTAATAAATTTTTACTTGAGATGCATAATTATAAGTGAAATTAAAATAATGGATGAAAATTGCTGGAAATTGTTTAATAATTATCTTCCTGATATTATCGCTTTGTTTGACAAATCGGAAAAACTCAAAAAAAAGATCGAAGAAAAATA
>CAZKSK010000412.1:0-2280 GCA_964555225.1 uncultured Bacteroides sp. | reverse complement strand
GCTCTACTGCACAAGAGGTTATAGAACAAGTAATATCCGATTTAACAAATGCATATGATAAATTGCCAACGACCGAGAGTGCCGAGGGAAAATTGACTAAGTCGGCTGCTGCCCATTTTTTGGCGAAAGCTTATTTGTGGCGAGCTTCTGAAATCAATGATAGTTGGAATTCTAGCACGAAAAGTGCCGATCTTGATAATGTTATAAAATATGCGTCTGAGGTGATTAATGCTCATCCTTTAGCTACTAACTATAGCGATTTATGGGCTTATACTACGCCGGATGGAACGAACGAAAGTTCTTCAGAAATAGTATTGGCTGCTCAGTTTTCTTCATCAGATGCAACTCAAGGTATATATGGTAATGAAATGCATCTGTATTTTCTGAATATTTATCGTGACCTTCCGGGAATGGCACGAGATATTTCTGGCGGTCGTGAATATCAGCGCTTACGTACAACTTATTATACATACAATGTATATGATCATTTAAATGATTCTCGTTTATGGAAATCGTTCCGTACAAAATTTAATTGTACAAAAGCTTCTACAGAGGGCACTAATGATACATATGTTGCAGGAGATCGTGGATTAATGTATATTTTGAATGAACCTGGTGATACTCGTTTTGAAAGTATTCAGAATAATGAAACTGTAAAAGATGCAGAAACTGATAAATTGGTTCCGCGTGTATTTGTTACTTATCCAAAAGGATCTGATGGAACAACAAATCCTATGGAAGCTGACACATATAACAAATATTATGCACCATTGTCTAAATACTTTGATGGATCTCGTAAAACAGTTTCTCAAGCGAATGGCTACCGTGATGGTATTTTAGCCCGTTCTGCTGAAGATTATTTATTTATTGCTGAAGCATATATTCGTAAAGGAGATTATGCTAGTGCAGTAAAATACATAAATCCGTTGCGTGAAAGAGCTCAATGGAAAGCTGGTGAAGATCGTGAAGATTATATTGATGGTGGAGCAGCATGGAATTCAAGTGCTCTTGGTTGGTCTGTTTATACTGCAGTTCAAGGAAAAGGAACATACTGTGATCGCAACTCATATTATGAATCAAATAATATTTCTTTAGGTTCGCTAAATTCTCAAGCCTCCAATTTGGATGTCTTTGATATCACGAATGTTAATAGTTTGCCGGCAGAAGATCAAACTGTTTGTAAAAAATTAGGTTATACATCAGCTTATGATGTAGCAATGTGTTTCTTATTGGATGAAAAGACACGAGAATTTTGTGGAGAATTTCAGCGCTGGGAAGATTTGGCAAGGACTAAGACGTTAGTAGCTAGAGCTAAAGCTTTTAATAAAGATGCAGCTCCTAATATTCAAGATTATCATCTGCTTCGTCCAATTCCGCAAACTTATTTGGATGCAATTCAAAAAGATGGGCATGCATTGACTTCTGAAGAAAAAGCAGAAGAACAGAATCCGGGTTATTAATTGATAGAAGTCTTTCATAATAGAAGCCCTGTAACTTCACTTTATTTGGGAGTTATGGGGCTTTTTTATATAATATATTTTATGAAGCTATTGTGAAAATGTAAGATAACAATTGCTATAACTATGGCAATAAAATCTTTTTCAGAAATATAAAAATTCTAGAATGTGTTTCTATGAGAAATAAAAGCAATAGTCTCTGGGATTGTTTCAAAAATCGATAAGGAGACGAGGGTACTATAAATTACTAAAGATAGAGGGTTATAAAATAATTTCTATAATAAAGAAAGGCCGATTATTCCTGAAAAGGGAAAAACCGGTCTTTTTTACAAGTAATAGATTAGAATTAGTTATTTATAAATTGGACCATAATTTGCACAGGCTCTATAATCAGCACCTTCTTTATCCATACCAAATGCGTTCCATGCAGCAGGACGAAATATTTTATTCTCATCTACATTATGCATACAGATAGGAATGCGGAGAATAGATGCCATAGTGATTAAGTCAGCTCCTATATGTCCATAAGTAATAGCTCCGTGATTTGCTCCCCAATTATTCATTACTGAATATACATCCTTAAATGCAGGTTTATTACAAAGACGAGGTGTAAACCAAGTTGTTGGCCAAGTACGATCAGTACGTTCATTAAGCTTTTTATGGATTTCAGGATCAATATCTACAGTCCATCCTTCTGCTAGTTGTAGGACAGGGCCTAACCCTTTTACAAGATTTAGTCGCATCATAGTTACAGGCATACCACCTCTTGTCAAGAAGTTGGAAGAAAAACCACCTCCTCTAAAGTAATCACGACTGGCTGGAT
>CAZKSK010000411.1:0-2290 GCA_964555225.1 uncultured Bacteroides sp. | reverse complement strand
TCTTTGGGCCAATTAGGAATCATCTTTATTGTGCCATCCTGATTATATTCCATTTCTGCAACTGATACAGAACGGCGTTCATGATGTTCATAGGTATCATAATGCATAATATCATAATTTAACCCGAAGACATATGTGTGTCCTTTATAATCGACTATTCCGGGATGATTACCCCGAGATTTTTCTGTGCGAGGCATAATTTCTCCTACTGTGATCCACGGTCCTTCGGGATTCTCTGCCATGGCATAACCGATACCTTCCGGGCAGCATGTCGATGCAAAAGCAAGATAATAGCGACCGTTATGTTTGAACATCCAAGGTCCTTCCTGGTATAAATAAGGATGTATATTCTGTTTTTTAACTTCACCCGAATATGATATCATATCTTCATTAAGTTTTACATGATAGACATCCGGATTCCCAAAATACAAATAGGCTTGCCCGTCATCGTCAATAAAAGGAGTCGGGTCTATATCATTCCATACATGGTCATCTTCAATAAGTTTTTTACCTAAAGGATCGCTAAACGGACCATAAGGGCTGTCGGCCGTTAAGACTCCTATTCCTTGTCCGTGCATCGGACAATAAAGATAGAACTTACCGTTACGATAGATACATTGTACAGCCCAGGCGCCGTTATCATGATTAACCCAATTAAAATTTTTAAGTGAAGCTACAGCTCCATGGTCTGTCCAGTTAACCATGTCAGTAGTGGTATATAGCAACCAGTCTTTCATTAAAAAACCATCGGCATTATCTTCATCATGAGAAGTATAAAGATATAGCGTATCATTATATACCATTGGCGCCGGATCTGCAGTATACTTTGTCTGAATAATCGGATTTTGTGCAAAAGCGGTAAAGGCCGTCATCTTTAATAAAGACAAACATGCCAAAGTCATTAATTTTTTCATTAGAATTCAATTATCAATAAATGGAACATTTAGTAATATTTTTTTATTTTGAAGTAATTACATCCAGTTCAGCATATCCTACATTATCATTACCTTCTGTATTCTGCAAAGCTCGCAACTTGATATATCTGGCTTTTAAGGAATCAAATGTTTTTGTTTGCCACAAAGGATTATTTTTAATATTTGAGAATTCGCCGTCACTCGCCAATTTCCAATTCACATTATCTTCAGATACATAGAACTGATAATGTGTTATGATACCCGGATTCCATAAACCTTGATCAGGCAAATAACGAAAGCCTGTCAAAGAGTAGATTTGCCCTAAATCAATAACCAGATCTGCAGGTAGTTTCATATTTCGCGGCTGATGCCATGCTGTTAAAGCGTTTCCATCTAAAATATCATATACTTTTTCATCACTGACACCAACTATTTTCCATTCTTTTCTGGAAATATCAAAACTTTCCTGACTGACAGGGCTTATTTTCTTTGTTAAGGCATCATAAGCAATAGCTTTAACCTCAACTTTACCGTTCATTGGAATAGGACTAAGATATCTGGCTGATTTAATGGTCGGATTACGTCCGTCAAGAGTATAATAAACAACAGATTCTTTATCTGTCGGAGTAATTACAATTTCTCCCGATTGTTTTCTTATAATCTCCGGAGCCATTAATATTTGAGGAGCATTATATACTCCGATATTCGAAATCAAAGGACATGCTTTCGAATCTAAAATATTCAATCTTATTTGAGTGGCTGTTACAGACGGGAAGCGTAATATTCTTTTGTAACCGATAGTTGTAGCTTGTACTATATTTTTCCACTTTCCGGCAACAAGTGCCTGAACATTAAACGATTTTACACGTTGTCCCAAACGAATATATTCCTGAACAAGAAAACGATTAAAAAGAGTAGGTTTCCCGAAATCAATAGTAAGAGATGCAGCCTTTATATTATCATCGGTTGCCCAATAAGTATTTATATCTTTATCAATGACATTTTTCGGAGAAAACTCAAAATTATTATCCCGAACATTGGAGGCTGTAACTTTTTTTCCTTTTACTAAATTAACAGCAAAAGCCTCTTTAATTGCTTTTTCGAACTCAATTCCGGCCTTTTCATCTGTAGAATGAATCAACCCGTCTTTATCTATCGGAAAATTGAGAAGCATTGTTGCATTACGTCCGACCGAATTGTAGTAAAGATCCATCAATTGGGGTAAAGACTTCACCTTTTTGTCTTCACTCGGATGATAAAACCATTCAGGACGAATGGATGTATTAACTTCTCCGGGTACCCATGAATTCCCATTTTCCAACCCATTACGCAACATCTCTTCCGAAACATCTCCCGTTGCATTCAACAGGCTCCAA
>CAZKSK010000410.1:0-2291 GCA_964555225.1 uncultured Bacteroides sp. | reverse complement strand
TGGTTAATACTGTTTTTGTTTAATATTGCTCTTTCTCGTTAGGGAAATCTCCTGATTTTACATCTGTGATATAGTTCCCGATGGCATCGGTCATGATGGTATGCAGATCGGCATAACGGCGAAGAAACTTGGGAGAAAACCCTTTGTTCATCCCTAACATGTCGTCCACCACCAATACTTGTCCGTCAACTCCGCCTCCGGCTCCTATTCCTATAATAGGAATAGATAGTTCCTTGGAAACGCGTGCTGCCAATATAGCCGGGATCTTTTCCAGAACGACGGAAAAACAACCGGCTTCTTCCAACAGGTGGGCATCCTTAATGAGCTTCTCGGCTTCAGCTTCTTCCTTAGCGCGGACGGAATAAGTTCCGAATTTATTAATGCTTTGCGGTGTTAGTCCCAGATGTCCCATAATGGGAATACCGGCAGCTATAATTTTTTTCACCATCGGCAGGATTTCTTCCCCTCCCTCAAGTTTCACGGCATCGGCACAACTTTGTTGCATGATTTTGATGGCATTGGTTACCGCCTCCGTTTCATTTACCTGATACGTGCCGAATGGCATATCCACTACCACTAAAGCTCTTTTCACTCCACGGACAACCGATGTTGCATGATAGATCATCTGGTTCAGAGTTATAGGAAGTGTCGTTTCGTTACCGGCCATTACGTTGGAAGCGGAGTCGCCTACCAGAATCACGTCCATTCCTGCACTGTCAACTATTTGTGCTGTTGTGTAGTCATACGAGGTCAGCATGGAAATTTTTTCTCCGTGCTGCTTCATCTCAATCAATCTGCGCGTAGTCACCTTGCGCGTATCATCACAGATATATCCTGCCATTTTCTTTAAGTTTGATAGTTCTTTTAATGATGCAAAATTACTGCTTTTAATTCAGATATTATACAAAACTTTCTCTTTTGTTATTTTTTATCGGTTCAGCAAATCCATCATATCTTTTGTGGTATAATTTTTAAAATCGGGAATTACCATATCCGCCAAGTCTTTAATTGCTTCTTCCGAGTTTGTCGTCGATAATCCTACAACTTTCATTTTTGCTCTTTTACCTGCTTCAAGTCCATGAAAGGAATCTTCGAATACCACACAGTTTCGAGGTTCTGTCATAAAGACTTCCGCACCCAACAGGAAACAGTCCGGCGCAGGTTTGCTGGCTTTGAACATGTCTGCTGTCAGAATACGGTCGAACAGGCTTTTGAATTCCGGTTTCGAGCGGTACACATTATTCATCTTTTTTTCGTTGGAACTGGTTACAACCGCTGTGGAAATGCCTTCATCACGGAGGGAAAGAATAAAGTCCTTCACTCCGGCTATGTACGGAAATGTCATATTTTCTTCAAAAATATTCAGTTCGGCCGTAATCTTTTTTTGCAAAACTAATTTATCTTGGAAAAATCTTTCATATATCTGGGCGAGTGTCTGTCCCTTTATTATCTTTTCAAAATGTTCAATTTCCGGATGATACATTTTTCCTACTTTTCCCCAATAAATACTGTATTGGTTTTCCGTGTCCAATACCACACCATCCAAATCGAACAAGGCGGCAATTCGTCTTTTTTCTTTCATTCTTTTAATAAGATCTTTTTTATATCTGCAAATTTCCGAATATTCTCCTAATCTCTTGTTAATTTAATGTAAATAATTGTTTCAATTTCTTATTAATTGGAATCAAGCCTATAATTTTGTGCTCACTTTCAAAGGAAATGTGCAAAAAGATAAGTATGGAAGAAAGTTTTATTAAGATCGTTGAGTCTGGTATAAAGGATAATTGGGATTTAAATGCATTGACTGATTTCAACGGAGTTACTTTACAATATAAGGGGCTTGCCCGAAAAATAGAAAAGATTCATATTCTGTTTCGAGCTTCGGGTATAGAAAAAGGTGATAAAATTGCGGTTTGCGGTCGGAACAGTGTGAATTGGTGCGTGGCTTTTCTCGGTACTATTACATATGGAGCGGTAATAGTTCCCATTCTTCATGATTTCAAAGCCGATAATATACAAAACATAATTAATCATTCCGGTTCCCGTATCATGTTCGTTACCGATCAGGTGTGGGAAAATCTTAATGAAGAGAGCATGAATGGTCTTGAAGGAGCCATCAGTTTGAATGAAACGAATATTCTTTACTCCCGTTCGTCCAGACTTGATTCGACTTTCAATCATCTCAACGAACTCTTCGGTAAGGAATATCCGTTCAAGTTTTTACCTGAAAGTATTTCCTATACTCCTGAAGATCTTGAAATTGTTGGATTACAGGTTGATTATTTTCAAAG
>CAZKSK010000409.1:0-2297 GCA_964555225.1 uncultured Bacteroides sp. | reverse complement strand
GCAGGTGACAAAACACAAGTCTGTTTCATATTAATATAACTCCAATTCTTCTAAAATGCGGCTGAGTCCTAGCTTACGTTCTCCAATCAATTCCCCTAAATCATTCAGACTCTGGGCAAAGGTTTTGATGTCCTCATTAATATTTTGATTGTCAATGCAAACCTCTACGGGTAGTACTCCACCCTGTACTCCAACCCGTTCCACGAGGGGCTTTTCCGGATCATATAAAAGCGGAAGCCGGTAAGCCTCTTTAAAATAAAGCAATGTTCTGGATAAAAAGATCATCAAGTCAAATACTTGATGGATAGGTAGCTCCTGTGCCAAAAACAATTCGCCATCTTTACCGGTTTTCCAGATCTGTGCGGCAATCTGCATTTTTTTATTTTCATCCAGCATAGGTTCACCCAATGTTAAGCTTTTGATGTCAGATTGATAAGCATTTCTGCCGTCTATGAGGTCATAACCGTTTGACACCATAACAATTTTTTCATTCATCGCCATATCCTCCTTGCATTTGGATTAGCAGCGAGACACTGCTCTCTTAAACTTTCTAATTTCGCTGTATGATCTTCGCTTGGGTCATCATACTTTAACACTTTGATAACTGATAGTTCAAAGCCTTCCGGGCCATATTTGTTCCAAAGTTCCTGTAATTTTTTATTAGGGTGCCAGTTGGCTGACAATTTCATATTAGTGCTGTTAAAATCCGCCTTTGTATCTTTGGAAATACCTAAGAATATTTCGCCGGTTTCTTTACAGCAGTAAGAAATTACACCCATTTCCGGATGCCTGTTTTTATAGGATTCCAAAAGTTCTTTTTTTCTTTTTATATCCATTGTTTTCACCTCGACTTTAGTATACACTTATATGCTCTAAAAAATAATCCACGCTCCGTAGACAAAACAGAGCGCGGGTTATTCAAAAGTCCCATTTGATCCTTTTTTGGAAAAGCAGTGCAATAGAAGTAATAAGGCAAATCCCAATGCCTGAAATGAAAAACCACTTACTAATACCGATAATCTCGGCTACCGGGCTTGCTATGGCAAGTCCAATCGGCATTGTCACAGATGAAGTTACTGATAGCAAAGAAAATGCTCTGCCCATTTTTTCGCGCGAAATGGTTTCGTGCATATAAGCCGTTAATGGTATGGTATGGATATTACCACCTCCGCCAATAAAAGCACAGGCAAAAATGAAAAGCCAGCAAGCAACAAGCGAAGATGGCAGTAAGCCACAGAACAGAACGGCAATTCCCATAACCCCAAGACCAACATAAGCCGTTTTCAGTTTGTTCTTTACTCTCAATCTGCTGCTAAGTAGTATGGCACTTGCCATCATACCCAGCGCACAGCTCAAAGACCCTGCACTGGCATACCATGCACCCGCATTAAAATAGCTGCTGATCATTAGCGGAAAAAAAGTTGTCAAAGGCATATAGAAAATCAAACACAAAGTTTCGGCTATAATGATAACAAGCAGTTTTCTATCTGCGGCGTACACCGATAATCCTTCCTTGAAATCGTCTTTAAAGCTTTGCTTTACTTTGTTTTTTGCTATCAGCTTCGGAACTTTTACTACACCTAATAAACAACAAGCCACAATAGCTCCCATAAGATCAGTAAGCAATATGGCATTTATGGGGAAGGCTGCATACATGGCAGCACCTAAAATAGGCCCAAGTATATAGGAACCAGACTGCATCATCTGATTCCAGCTGTTTGCCCGTACAAGTTGCTCTGCAGGAACCATTTGGGGAATAATTGAGCGAATAGACGGGGAATGAAAAGTATTCCCAATCGCTCGCATTAAAAGTACAAGCAACGAAATCCAAATTGGCATCTCATAAAGCCACAATAAAAACGCAAATACAGCGGCAGACAGTCCTACAAACAGGTCAGCACAAATACAGATGACCTTTCGATTATACCGGTCAGCTATAACCCCGGCAGCTGGGCTGAATAAAACTACAGGAACATAAGCTACCATACCAGATAACCCCAAGAGCAATGCGGAATTTGTTTCGCTGGTAATCCACCAAATTAATGCAAACTGAACAGCGGAACTCCCAATTAGTGAAATCGACTGCCCAATAACAATCAGCAAAAATGGTAATTTCCACTTTTGTTCTGTTGTCATGGCAATTTTTGAATTATCCATAATCATTTACCTCCTTACTTATTGTAAAAGGATATGATATATAGAACAATCCACGCTCCGTAGACCATTTCAATGATACAGGGTTACGGAGGAAACTAAGCCATTTGCGGAATATCTGCCGCCCACCGAAAAAGATGGGC
>CAZKSK010000408.1:0-2305 GCA_964555225.1 uncultured Bacteroides sp. | reverse complement strand
TAGCGATAAAAATACAAATTTAATTTCATTTTGGAAAAAATGCATGTTAATAATATTATTAAAAGTCAAGATACTTATGGTATTACTTTATAAATTAATAAATATTGCCGTATATAATATCAATTTAAAACTAAAACATACTATTTATATATAAAATTATAACAAATTAAAAACTAAAATCTATTCATTATATAAATACAAGCTGTATAAATATTTATTTATAGAAGAAGGAAACTTCTATAATTATTTAAGAATATTATATGCTTTTATTTCGTTGTTTATTCGTATCTTTGCATGCGATAGAATTAATTAGATATAAATTATGTGCGGTATAGTTGGTTATGTTGGCAAACTGGAAGCATATCCTATTTTAATTAAAGGTTTAAAACGCCTGGAGTATAGAGGATATGACAGTGCAGGGGTTGCTTTGATCAATGCAAATGGTGCCCTGAACGTATATAAGGAAAAAGGAAAAGTTTCCGAATTGGAACAAAGCGTCGAGGGCAAAGATGTTTCAGGATGTATAGGAATCGCGCATACTCGGTGGGCAACTCATGGAGAACCTTGTCAGCTTAATGCTCATCCTCATATTTCCGAGTCTGGTAATTTAGCTTTAATCCATAATGGAATTATCGAAAATTATATTACCTTAAAAGAAAAATTACAAAGAAAAGGCTTTATCTTCAAAAGTGATACAGATACGGAGGTCTTGGTCCAACTAATTGAATATTTAAAAATAAAAAATAATCTTGATTTATTAACAGCAGTTCAATTGGCTTTACATCAGGTGATAGGTGCATATGCTATTGCCGTTTTAGATAAAAATACTCCTAATGAAATCGTTTGTGCACGTAAAAGCAGTCCATTAGTTATTGGTGTCGGGAAAAATAATGATGAATATTTTTTGGGTTCTGATGCTTCTCCTATAATAGAATATACAGATAGAGTCTTTTATTTGAAAGATGGAGAAATTGCAGTTTTAAGTCCCGGAAAAGAGTTGAAAGTGGTTAATATGGATAATGTGGAGATTAATCCTGAAATAAAAACGGTGGAAATGAATCTTGGGCAATTAGAAAAAGGTGGTTATCCCCATTTTATGCTAAAAGAGATTTTTGAACAGCCTAATTGTATTAAAGATTGTATGAGGGGACGCATTAATGTAGATTTAAATAATGTCACTTTGTCTGCTGTCATAGATTACAAACAGAATTTACTAAAGGCTCGTCGTTTTATCATAGTTGCCTGTGGTACATCCTGGCATGCAGGATTGATTGGTAAACAATTGATAGAAAGTTTAGCAAGAATACCTGTTGAAGTAGAATATGCTTCGGAATTTCGCTATCGGAATCCTATTATAGATAAGAACGATGTTGTTATTGCTATTTCACAGTCAGGAGAAACTGCAGATACTTTAGCGGCTGTAGAGCTTGCTCGCTCAAAGGGAGCATTTATATATGGTATTTGTAATGCAATTGGTTCATCGATACCTCGTGCTACTGAAACAGGTTCTTATATTCATGTGGGTCCGGAAATAGGTGTGGCGTCGACTAAGGCTTTTACGGGTCAAGTAACTGTTCTTACAATGTTGGCATTAACGTTGGCTAAAGAAAAACAAACATTAGAAAATAAAGAATATCTTCGTTTGGTAAAGGAATTGCATGAGATACCAAGTAAAATGCAAGAAATTTTGAAAGCGAATGATCAGATAAAGGAATTGTCGCGTATGTTTACGTATGCTCATAATTTTTTGTATTTAGGAAGAGGTTATAATTATCCTGTCGCTTTGGAAGGTGCTTTGAAATTGAAAGAAATTTCTTATATTCATGCCGAAGGGTATCCTGCAGCTGAAATGAAACATGGTCCGATAGCTCTTATCGATGCTGAGATGCCTGTCGTGGTTGTTGCAACCCATAATGATATGTACGAGAAAGTTTTAAATAATATTGAAGAAATTAAAGCACGTCATGGGAAAGTGATAGCTTTAGTGACTAAAGGTGATGTCGAAATTTGTAAAGTTGCGGATGAATCAATTAAAGTACCGAAAGTTTCTGCTTGTTTGGAACCTTTGATTACAACAATTCCTTTACAGCTATTGGCGTATCATATAGCAGTATGTAAAGGAAAAAATGTAGATCAACCGCGTAATTTGGCAAAATCAGTAACAGTAGAATAAATAATATAAAAATATAAGTTGAGGAATATATGGAACAACTAAAACACGAATGTGGTGTTGCAATGATACGTCTCTTGAAACCATTGGAATATTTTCAGGAGAAATATGGAACTTGGATGTATCCTATAAATA
>CAZKSK010000407.1:0-2328 GCA_964555225.1 uncultured Bacteroides sp. | reverse complement strand
CACAGAACAGAAAAGCCATCATAGAACCAATAAACATACCTCCTAAAACTTTGGGATTCATCAGATTTATATCATAGTAATTCATAAAATCGGTGATGGTTGCAGTTTTAATATTAATAATTTTATCACCAATATGGAGAACGGTTTCTCCTAAACGGATTAGTCCTTGTCGAATTTCTTCTATATAAGAAGCCAATAAGGCTAGACCTGTAAGTGCAGCTGATCCAATTGCAAATCCTTTACCGGTAGCGGCTGTTGTATTTCCTAGAGAATCCAATGCATCAGTACGTTTACGAACATCTTCACCTAGGCCGGACATTTCTGCATTTCCACCTGCATTGTCAGCAATTGGTCCATAAGCATCTGTTGCTAAAGTAATGCCTAAGGTAGAAAGCATACCCACAGCAGCAATTCCTATTCCATATAACCCCATTCCAACATTATGAAAATCAAAACCAGAAGCGAAAAGATACGAACATATAATGCCAATTACAACGGCGATGACTGGGATACAAGTAGATAACATACCAACTCCTATGCCTGATATAATGACTGTTGCCGGACCTGTCTTTCCTGCTTCACTGATCCTTTTTGTAGGATTATAAGATTGTGAAGTATAATACTCAGTTGAACGTCCAATGACAATACCAACGATTAAGCCGGTAATTACCGAGCAACCTATCCATGCCCAATTCTCTAATTGCAAAAGCCATAGAATTAGGAAAGATCCTATAATTATTAATATTGAAGCAAGATTTGTCCCCATACCTAATGCCTTAAGCAAGGTTTTCATATTTGCATTTTCTTTTGTCCTAACTGAATAGATACCTACTATAGAAAGAATAATGCCGATAGAGGCAATTAACATGGGAGCTATTACAGCTTTAAATTGCATCCCTATATCAGCTGCGGCAAATGCTGAGGCACCTAATGCTGCTGTGGAAAGAATGGAACCACAATAGGATTCGTATAAATCGGCACCCATACCCGCTACATCTCCTACGTTGTCGCCCACATTGTCTGCTATAGTTGCAGGGTTGCGGGGATCATCTTCTGGAATTCCAGCTTCTACTTTTCCAACAAGATCAGCTCCTACATCAGCAGCTTTTGTATAGATGCCACCTCCGACACGAGCAAATAAAGCTTGTGTACTTGCACCCATGCCGAATGTAAGCATGGTGGTTGTGATAAAGCAAAGGCGGGCCGATTCAGATAGATTGGTTGGAGCAAACCGATTCAAAATTAGAAACCAAAAAGAGATATCGATAAGTCCTAGGCCAACAACAACGAGGCCCATTACAGCGCCACTACGAAAAGCTATGCGTAAACTGCTATTTAATGATTTACGTGCAGCATTGGCGGTTCTGGAAGAAGCGTAAGTAGCCGTGTTCATCCCTAGATAACCGGCAAGCCCGGAGAAAAAGCCTCCTGTAAGAAATGCAAATGGAACCCACGCATTTTGTAAACCGAAGAAAGCCATTACGGAAAATAAAATGCATAAACAAATAAAAACAATTCCAACAATTTTATATTGTTGTTTTAGATAAGACATCGCGCCTTTGCGAACAGCTCCGGCTATTTTTCTCATTAGAGGTGTTCCTTCTTCCGCTTTTTTCATTTGATGATGAAAATGCCATGCGAATAGAAGTGCTAGGATAGCAGCTGATGGTATCAGCCAAAAAAGAGGACTATGCATAAGCCATAAGTATTAGAATTTCAACTCCGAAAGTAAGTAAAAAAAGGCTGGAAAAACAAATGTTTTCCAGCCTTTTTTATTATATATTTGTGAATTTTACTTAACTTCCCACGTTTCATTTGTTAGTAATAGTTCGTGAAAATTATGATATTTTTTCTTTTCTTTTACTTCTTCTATCTGTTCATAGATCGCATCATTATATGTTGGAGCAGCAACATCACGAATTACGCCTAAAGCAATAGGAAAATCAGGACCTTCCATCAAGGCTAATTTTAGATGAAGAGTATTGTCTTCACAATGTGCATCGTGAATTAGTATGTTTTTTTCGGTAATGCCATTTTCACCAAGTTTTACTACTTTTAATCCAAAACCTTCTTGTATTAGCCCAAATTCCTTATTTTCTCCAAAGAGCATGGGTTCCCCCTGTTCCAGATAAATGGCGTTTTTATTTCGTCCGTCTTTTGTATATACTGATGAATGTGTCCCATCATTGAAAATCACACAATTTTGCAAAACTTCTACAACTGACGCTCCTTTATGAGCTGCCGCTGCTTTTAGAACTTCAACAGTTGCAGGAGCATCTGTTGCTACACAACGAGCAAAGAAATGTCCTCGGGCTCCAAAGCAGAGTT
>CAZKSK010000406.1:0-2335 GCA_964555225.1 uncultured Bacteroides sp. | reverse complement strand
TGGTCTCGGAGGTGTATGTCGTGCGAATATCCCGATTGGTAATATCTTCTGCAACACCGAAAGCCATCTCTAACTTTTCGGTGATTGATAAAATATTGGTGGCAAAATTATTGCAATAAAGTTTCCTAAATTAGAAACTATTGATTACCTTTGTGGAAAATAGGTTGTGCCTCAGCATAGTTCAGGTAAATTTGACTCTGCATTTGACTTGCGCTATTTTTGCAAGAAAGGAGATAACTATGGATATTGAAATAAACAAAATAGGTGTATTGATTCGAAACGAAAGGATGCGTCGAGGAATGACTCAGGAAGAACTTGGGTCTAAGGTAGGTGTGGGCAAAGCCCAGATTTCCAAAATTGAGAGTGGTAAGGGCCTTACTATAAAAACGGTTACTAAGGTTCTTGATGCATTGAATCTGTCGGCTACAGTTCGCTTAGTTGGTTCTCAAAATATCGATAAACGTGTGATTGGTTATATCATCGTTGCTATCAGCGAATTTGCTAAGACATACAATATGACTATTCGTGAAGCAAGCAATTACTTGAATCGTTATAAAGGGTTGGAATTTCTTATGGAAGACTACGAGGCAGAACATCTCTTGTCACTCGATGACAGCGTACAGGATTTGGCACGCGTGTGTTATAATAACGGAGGAGGTGTGCTGTGAAACTATATCATGGGTCGAACATCCAGATAAAGAGCATTGATCTTTCAAAATGCAAACCTTATAAGGATTTTGGACAAGGTTTTTATCTGACAGAAATTGAGCAGCAGGCATTTCAAATGGCAAGACGTACCGCATCTATTTATGGTGGTGATGCTGTTGTTACTCGATTTGAATTTGATGAGAACGCATTGAGCGATACCTCGTTATCAATTAAGCGTTTTGAAGAGCCAAATGAAGAGTGGGCTTTGTTTGTGATGGACAATCGGAGTAGAGAACGGCAGCATCCTATTCACGAGTATGATATTGTAATCGGCCCGGTTGCTGATGATACTATTGCTACACTGTTCCGTAATTTCGATGATGGCATTATTGATTTGCCGATGCTTGTAAATGGCTTGAAATATAAGAAAATATCACCTCAGTATTTTTTTCACACACCTAAAGCGGTGGCATATTTGAAAACGCTATGAATAAGAAAGTACAATATCTCGTAGAATGCATCACTAAAGACATTGTTGCCTATTTGATGCAGGACAATAATATGGATCTGCCTTCGGCTGTTAGTCTGTTTCACAATTCGGAAACCTTTGAAAAGTTATCGAATGAGGAAACCGGACTCTATATCGAGAGTTCGGCCTACGTCTATGAAATCTTTAAGCAGGAAATCAAGATGGGGAAAATATTATAAAGATAAGGTGATCATGATTACATCTCGAAAAACAATAGAAAGGCTACGGAATCTAATAAATGAAGAAACTGAAATTATATTTGCAAGATCTACAGGTGTTGATATTGATACCGAAATTAAAGCAACTAAAACGGAAAAGGAAACCGTTGCAGATTTTCTTACACAGGATGTAAACGTTGACTATTGCAATTGTACAGTCATTGGATATAGAGGGTATATGGCAAAGTTAAATATACGCTAATTTAATTCCGTCAATGGGTAGAATTATAAGGTTTTATTTTGCCAACTGTCTTTTTTAAGATAGACTAAGGAATTGAATAGTTCACCAAATTTTATATCATTGATTTTATAAAAATGCGTAAATACGCAATTATTTTCAATAAATGTTTGGCTTTTGAAAATATTTATTTTTCTTTGCTGAAGAAAAATGCGTAAATACGCTATAATTTTTATCAAATATGGAGATAAAGCGAGATATTTATCTGAAGAGACTCATCGACAGCAGGTATAATGATATGATTAAAATCATAACAGGCATGCGTCGTTGTGGTAAATCATACCTATTGTTTACTCTTTTCTACAACTACCTTATAGAGGAAGGAGTTGACGACAACCACATAATACAAATAGATTTGGAGGATTGACGTAATAAAGTTTTGCGTGATCCGGATGCTCTTTTGGAATATATTGATGGCAAAATGGCGGATAGTCAAATGTACTATATTTTTCTTGATGAAGTGCAGCATGTGAAGGAATTTGAAGATGTCCTTAATAGCTATCTAAAAGTTAAAAATGCGGATGTCTATGTAACGGGAAGTAACTCGAAATTTCTGTCCAAGGATGTTATAACCGAGTTTCGTGGAAGAGGTGAGGAAATAAAGGTGTCTCCACTTTGTTTCCGTGAATTTATGTCGGTCTATAATGGTAGCAGAGAACAGGCTTTAGAAGAATACATGACTTATGGGGGCTTGCCTAAAAT
>CAZKSK010000405.1:0-2336 GCA_964555225.1 uncultured Bacteroides sp. | reverse complement strand
CCATAAATAGCCATCAAATACATGTTGAGCAATGCAGCACAACGTTTGATATTAAATACTCCTGTTGGTATACGATAAATATCATTAACAGACTCTTGATCCGTAAAACCGGTAGATGTCACAAAAAACAAGGCATTTTTTAATCCGACTTTTTTATCTACCATATCAATCAAATTCGCTAAATCTTTATCCAAACGCATGTATACGTCTTTCATTTCTTCCGGCGAATCCGAAAAAGTTTTATGGTCAAAACATCCTGCATAATAATTTACGGAAAGAAAATCAGAAATACTATCTCCTCCCAATTCCGTATTCTGTAAACATTGACTGACAATATTATTCACTTCATCGTTTACAAGTGGAGAAGTTTTAAACCGTACTTTTCCTTTCGTATCACTAAAAACATATCGAAAATCAGTATTCTTATTTTTCTGAGACGAAGCATCATTAGAATCAGTAGAAGACCATACTAAAGATTTAATCTTCTTATCCGGTTTATTTTGCTCGTTATAAGAAGTTATCCAAAAAGGGAAATTACCATAAAAAGAAGTCCCACACCAATGACCTGTATCATCATCCAACCAAAAAGCACCATCAGCAGCATGCCCTGCAGAAAAAACAGCAGTCTCACGAAAAGGAGCAAAAGAAAAGACAAGTCCTCTTCCGTTTGTAGAAACCTTTAATTCATCGGTAATAGTCGAAACGACCAACTTCCGTGGAGAAGAGCTTTGTACGGTTTCATAACCTATAACTTTAGAATCATCGACACAATTTACAATACGCAATGTAGCTCTGTCTAACCAATTGTCAGCAATTATCCCATTGTAATAAGGAGATGTGCCCGAATAAATACTAGCAATGGCCGAAGCACGGTCTACATTATCAAAGGAGTATTCAACATTATGGTAAACAAGTCCTTCTTTCAGCAATCTTTTAAAACCTTTTTCCCCATATAATGCCGA
Source organism: uncultured Bacteroides sp. (assembly GCA_964555225.1). Classification (GTDB taxonomy): domain Bacteria; phylum Bacteroidota; class Bacteroidia; order Bacteroidales; family Bacteroidaceae; genus Phocaeicola_A. The sequence goes on along the minus strand of CAZKSK010000405.1, from coordinate 1,374 downwards.
AAAAGCCTCTAAATAATCAGAACGAAGTTGATCGATAGTAACTCCCACTACAAGTTTTGGAGAGTTTGTAACTTGTTGGGCCTGCAAATTTGTCAAAATCAATACAGCCAACAAGGAAGTCAATATCATTCGTTCTTTCTTCATTTTTTAACTTTATTCGTTATTAGCAAATGGGTTACAGATATAACCAACAAACTAAGTGCCAAAGGTAGTACTACTAAAGTAATTTTTTGTGGTATCACACCCCAAAGAAGCACAAAAAGTGTTAAAACCACTATATTGACATAATGATAAAAATCTTTTCTGCGTTTTATATCACAATATATCATTCTCGGTAAATAAATCAACGGAATAGGATTCATAATAATAATAAGGTAATTACTCCCTACTGTAGGGTGCTCAGAAAAAAAGAAAAGAAATGCTATGATACAACCGGCCAACCCTTGTAATGCAAACCAAAACAGATCGAGCCCCCACAAAATACGATTGGACTTCCATTCCAGCAAACAGAAAGCCACTGTACCTAAAAATAGTAAAACAGAAACCTGTATGGGAGAAAGTGGAAACTCTTTTTCAACATCTTGAGATGAAGCCTGTACAATATTTTCCTCTTCGGTAATCAACGGACGTTCTTCACCTTTTTGATTTTTGATCCTCGCTGTTTGAGCTGCTTGCAACATATAAAAAGGAGCAAACATCTGTTTTCTGGTATTAATATGTTTATCAGCTTGGCTCCCTAAACAAAGATCCACACCAAACTCAGCCCAGGGATGTTTTTTTGTATACTCATGAACAATCTCTCTGAAAGATCTGGTCTCATCAAAAGTGGGATAAAGAACTCGCCCCTTTATACTTTCTTCTATTTTATCACGTGCGCGTGTTGTACAATTATCATAAAAATAATTATAACGATATACTCTATTTACGGGTAAATAATTTGTATCCAATAAAGTCCATAGTGTTTTTGCTTCCTCCTGAGTTAAATTAAGGACCTGCTGATGAACAAAAGAGCCTCTTTCTTCATATTCCTGAACAAAATAAGAATAAGGCATTACTCCAAGTTCATAATCCGTTTCCCCCTTCACAAAACGTATTAGAAAATTCGGTGTTTGAAAACTAAACATCCCATAATTAAAAACCCAGTCTTCACCGGAATGTAGATTTTGTACACGAATTGCCGTATGTCCGTATAAAGCATAAACTTCCTCTCCAGGAGAACAAGTAAGAAGACTGATCTTCAAAGAATCTTGCAGCTTATTGGCATAAGAACAGTTACAAACCGTAAAAAGAAAAAGGCATAAATATATAACACGATGTTTCATACGTTAATAATTCTCTTACTTTTATTCAGGATGCAAAAATAATCTTATTTTA
>CAZKSK010000404.1:0-2339 GCA_964555225.1 uncultured Bacteroides sp. | reverse complement strand
CTATGATTTATCGTACGGTTTTACCTGAGGTGGATGATTCGAGTTTGTTACAAATCAATGAACCGCATGACTTTGCCCGAATCTTCGTTGACGGTAAATACATCGGGAAGTTGGATCGCGTGAAGGGGGAGAAAGAACTAAACCTGCCTCCGGTAAAAAAAGGTTCTATATTAACTGTTTATATTGAAGCTATGGGCAGAATCAATTTTGGGAGGGCCATAAAAGACTATAAGGGCATTACGAAGGACGTGCAGTTAAAATATGAGAAAGACGGTAACGAATATGTCTGTACTTTAAAGAATTGGGAAATAACTTGTATTCCTGATGACTATCAGACGGCTGTAAATGCATTACAAAATCCTGCTAAAAAGACGACTCTTGAAACAAAAGCCGGGTATTATCGTGGATATTTCACGGTAAATAGAGTAGGTGATACTTTCCTCAATTTTGAACGTTTTGGTAAAGGACAAGTTTATGTGAATGGCCATGCTCTTGGACGAATCTGGAGTATAGGTCCTCAACAAACTCTTTATATGCCGGGATGTTGGTTAAAGAAAGGACGTAATGAAGTTATTGTACTTGATGTGGTTGGTCCTAAAGGAGACGCTGTTTGTGAGGGATTCGATAAGCCTGAATTAAATAAACTTAATCTTGAACATGATGTTAAACAGACGAATGATTCTATTGACATCAGTAAGTTAAAACTTATTTATTCCGGAACCTTTAATTCCGGGAACGGTTGGCAGACTGTAAAATTCGATAAGCCGGAGACTGCACATTATCTTTGTGTTCAAGCATTAAATGCTCATGATGGGAAAGAAATTGCCAGTGTAGCAGAATTTTATGCATTGGGAGCTGATGGAAATCGTATTAGTCGTGAACCGTGGAGAGTGAAATATGCTGACAGTGAGGATACTGAAAATGGAAATAAAACGGTGGATAAAATTTTTGATTTACAAGAAAGTACTTATTGGAGTACTTGTAAAGGTGTTCCGTTTCCCCATGCCTTTATTATTGATTTAGGATCGGAACAAACATTAAAAGGTATTCAATATCTTCCTAGAGCTGAACAAGGAGCTCCCGGTAGCATAAAGGAATATAAAATCTACGTATATTAATTATTTATCATATATAATAACCGGGCAGATGAGTTCATATCTCATTTGCCCGGTTTTATTATTTAGATTGTGGCATTTCCGCATCTATTTTTAATACGGCTCCGGTATTAGGATCAAATGTGACTTTTGTTGTCATTTTTTTGTTAAACAGATCATTATCTAATGTCTCGGTATTTCCGAATTGGGTGAGATCAAGTTCTCCTTGATAAAAAATCTTTTTACCTTGATAAACTTTAACAGATGCTTTCCCGGGAATATTGTAAACGACACCCGAAAGTTTCTTTTTATTTTTTTCTTCCATTGTAGGCTGTGGTACCGTTTTTTCATTTTGGATATCAATATATACGGGTCCTCCTGCCAAATTGGAATTGTCTAATACTCCTAGCTTTTTGGAAAATCTGAACAGTACTTGATGAGGAATGCTATCTGTTGGCGTAATATTGAGATCAAAGCTTTTATCAATGATTTCAGTATATCCTGTAAATAGTTGCATTAGAGCCGCTTCCTGTTTGTCCAATTGAGCGACCATAAATTTCATGCTATCACCGTCTTTGGGCATACTATCTGCTTGTCCACGTAGAATGTTGTTACGGCTATCGCGGATATTATAGATTTCTTTAGCTGTAAGTTCGGCCATTTTTGCCGTACTTCCGGCCATAAGGATTTCTTCTGTTAAGAAGTCTTTCGAGTTATATCGAGGAGTCGCTTCTTGTTTTTTTTCAGTTTGAGGTTGTTTTTTTATTACAGAAGTATTGATAGCTTGTAAAATTCCGTCGTCGGTAAGGGCAACTAATGGAGCAGCCGTACGTTCTTTTAGTTTTATCGTAAAAATTTTATTAGGGTCAGGTATTCCGGTTACACCGACTTGAATATTATTCATCTTCCATTCACTGTGTGCTTCCGTGTCAATACCTTCCAATCTCAGATATCGTTCTGCATATTTACTGAATTCTCCCGGAGCATAATTCTCCAATGTTGCATTCACTTTAATTTTAATCAAAGTTTTAGGTAAATAGTAGGTTACCCCTTCCTTATTCACTCCCGGTTTGTAATTCGTTATCTCTGTTTGTGCGCTGATTCCCAATGTAATTAACAGCGCAATTATTGTTACTGTTTTTTTCATAATGCTTGTTGTTGTATTTTTTTCCATGCTTTAGGCAGATATTCTATTATATCGCTTGCCACTAAACTGATTTCTCCTTTTTCCTGTGCAGCTAAGTC
>CAZKSK010000403.1:0-2351 GCA_964555225.1 uncultured Bacteroides sp. | reverse complement strand
GGACTTTTTTCTTTCGGTAAACCATCAATATAAAGGAATTTGTCAACAATTTGTCGTGTCAATGAAACAGAATTTTCTAATTGACGTGCATTACCGTGTACAACAGTTCCTTCACCATTTGGTCCATAAATTTTTACAAAAATATTTTCCCTATTTTGTCTACCTTCTCCATCAAAAAGAAAAAGATTTTGAAAATCAGGATATAGGGAATGCTTTCCACTGTTAATAACAGCTTCTGCAGCATCTATTGCCAATTTCAAGTGAGCCTTATAATCACCCGTTAAATTATGATACTTTATATATGTACCTTCATACAAGGCTATTCTTTCTTTCAATGCTAGCGCAGCAGTATTAGAGACATGTCCCCATACCACAGAATCTATATCTGGCAACCATTTAGCTGCAAAATCCAAATCTTCATAACATTGCTGTATTACTTGCTCACGTGGGGTACGAGAGGAAAATAAAACAGGATCGGAAGTAGACTCAATAGGTTCAAGTATTAAAGGCACATCACCATAAAGTGTTACAAGATAAAAATAATTATAAGCTCTAAAGAAACGAGCTTGAGCCAAATATTTATTTTTAATATTCTCGTCAATATTTGCATTCTCCCCTTTATAAATAATATTATTGGCAGTAAAAATCCGATCATATGAATCACTCCAATTAGAATCTGTAGAAGGAACAGTTCTACTACCATTAGAAATATTATCCGATGAGGTCTTTACCAATTCATCAGAACGCGTATCATGAGAAAAGCCAGGCAATTGTTGATATAAATAAGCACATGCCCCACTTAAATCATTTTCAGTTTTCCAAAAAGAAGTATCAGATAACGTGGTTTCCGGAAGACGCTCCAAATCACATGCTACTAAACTTAATGAAAATAAAGAGATAGCCAGAATATATTTATAGTTTTTCATATCGTATAATTAAAAAATTAAATTAACTCCGAAAGAACAAGTCCGAAAAAATGGATAATAATTGGCCGTAGCAGTATTACTTACTTCTGGGTCAAAGACCTTTAACATATCTGTTTTTTCCCAAAGATCTTCTCCTGAAAGGTATATTCTAAACTTTTCTATAAAACCCTTTTTTAAAGGAAAAGAATACCCTAAAGTAAGATTTTTCAGACGAAGATAAGATGCATCCATTACCCAACGGTCCGATGGGTGATAATTAAATGTATTTCCACTATAAAGACGAGGTAAAAATGCATTTTGATTTGTTTCGGTCCAATAATCTTCATGAATAGTCCATGGCATATTAGAAGTACTAGCAAAAGGACATATAGTTCCTGCATCTAATAAAACATTTCTTTTCCCAACACCTTGAAACATAATACTGAAATCAAACCCTTTCCATTGAGCAGAAAGATTTAACCCATAAATATAATGAGCATTACAATCTCCCAATTTAACCAGATCTCCAGGAGATTCAGGAGTTCCATTTCCAGCTCCTATCGTATGATCCGCTTTCCCTTGAGCTAAATATTTCACATCACCTCCAGATATTTTTGCATCATTAAATGATTGATATCCGGAATTAGCTTCCTTATAAGAAAGATATTCATCACGACTTTTCCAATAACCATCTGTCTTATATCCCCATATTGTATTTAACGGATATCCTTCTAATAAAGAAATAACTCCCTCACTAATTGTATTTTTACCGTCATATTTATCCAAACGATTGTTGCTGTCACTAATATTAAAACTTACTTGATAATTCAAATTCTTATAGTGATTCTTATAACTAGCCTCAAATTCCCATCCCCAAGTCTTCAACATTCCTACATTACCATTTGGGACAGAAACTCCTATTAAACTAGGTACCTGGAGACTAGCAAGCATATCATCATTCACTTTCCAATAATAATCACCTGTAACAGATAATTTATTATCAAACAAGCCCAGATCAAAACCGATATCAGTAGTAGTAATTACTTCCCATGTTTTATCTATAGAAGCCAAAGAACTCTGATAGTAAGTATCTTCAACCATACTACCATTACCCGTGACCGTAGAACTGGAATTAATAAGTGGAATATAATCATAATAACCAAGTACGGCGCCATTTCCCAATTTGCCCCAAGAAGCACGTAACTTTAAATTACTTACAGAAGGAACGTGGAACCACTTTTCTTCATTAATACGCCAACCAGCTGAAAAGGAAGGAAAGGCTTTCCATCTATGTTCTTTAGCCAAACGCGAACTCCCGTCATAACGTACATTAGCCTCAAACAAATAACGATCGTTAAATGCATAATTCAAACGTCCAAAGTAAGAATTCATAGCCCATGTATCTATTTCATCTGAGACAGAAGTATTTGTTGCTTCCGAAGAATC
>CAZKSK010000402.1:0-2353 GCA_964555225.1 uncultured Bacteroides sp. | reverse complement strand
ACAATTGGGTGAATATTGAAATGTTCACGTGAACGCCTGTCCGGACGCGGAAGGGGAAATGAAAGGAGTATTATGGAAAAAAGAAATGATTATGTATCACCTGCAGAGATCAGCAGCTGTTCACAGAAGAATGTTCCAGGAGTAGTTAAATACATTATTTGTGGTGTTGTGGGTTATATAGGATCAAGAATGGAAAAGTAAGGAGGTTTTTATGAAAAATTGTTTGTATGAAAAACCTTCTGAAATTATTTTGGATCAAAAAAACTCAACCGCTGGTAAAATTGTATTGTATGTGTTCTGTGGCTTGATCGGATGGTGTGGTGATTTAATAGCAAAAGAAGCAGGAAAGTAAAGAAATAGGGGAGATTTATCTCCCCTATTAAAGAAAAGGTTTTATATGAAAAAATGTTTTTACATCTTATTGGTATTATTTGTTTCATCATGTTCTCACAAAGACATGCATGTAATAAACAATGATGATCTTTCAAAAATTGAAAAATGCAAACTTACAATAGAAAACGCATGGGGTAGTGATAAAATTTCACCATTGACGACATCCCCGGAGACCGTAGGGATGTATGATGACATGATATATTACACCGTGAGAGACAGTGAGACGATCACACTGAAATTTTCTGATTTAAACGGTGTCGTTAAAAAGAGCCTTACATTCTATCGGGGTAAAGGTCCAGGTGAGATATTAACATTTACAAATCTGCTTGTCAGGGACGGCATTATATATTTCTATGATGCTGAACAATATCGTCTCAGTATGTTTGATATGCAGGGAGATTATCTTGACTGTGTGCTGATCAATGAAAGCTTTGGCATGGGGAGCATCATTGATATTCACGATAATATGGTTTACAGTCACGGGATGTTCAACACAAAAGCAGTAAAATATGACATAGAAAATGAAAAGATGATTAAGGCCATTAAATATTACAAGGATAAAAATGTCCTCGGAATAACAAAAGAACTCATTAAAATGCCTGTGAAAAAAGGAACAATTGCCGTGGATGACGGTAAAGTACATATCGGTTACTGGTCAAAACCTTTCAGAATAGATGTCATGGATAATGATCTTGAACAACTGTCCAGCGTTACAAGAAAAATGGACGGAAAATACAAAAAGTATACATTCTCATTAAAGGGGCTTGATGGAAATATTATGATATCTTCATTAAAGTTTGATGATGAATATATGTATGCCTGTTTTGGCGGCGGACAGACTATTTCTCTGGCAAAAAGAAAACTGACTGGAATACCTGCTCCCTTTACGATCAGCGTTTTTGATAAACAGACTTACAGACTTGAAAAGGAGCTTTACTTCGAAGAAATTCCGGTCTTGAACGGCATGGCTGGCATCGTGGGGATTACCGATAAATATGTGGTGCTTCTAATAACTGATTTCGGCGGGAGTTTTGATAATCTGAAGCAGTATATGACAGATGAAGTAACAGACAAGTATATATTGAGAGGAAAAGACCTGGGAATAAACGGCTCCATGATTTTTGTTGTCAAAAAGGATTTTTGATGTTAGATGTGCTTTTGATAAACATAGATAGTACTATGCTCAACAATAGTATTGATGTAAAAAAAGAAACACCACCTTTGGGATTAATGTATTTGGCAGCATCATTAGAAAAATATGATTATTCGGTAAATATATATGATATACGTCTCTCACAAAAATTTTTGGGGAAAATTATTAAAAAGGTTAAAAAATTAAAGCCTCAAATTATTGGAATTTCAATATATACTAATGGCTATATTTATACAAAACATGTTATAAATATTTTGAAAATGATATTTAAAGAGGATATTAAGATTGTTGTTGGTGGTCCGCACGTTACAACCTACCCACAAATAGTTCAAGATAATCCGAATATTGATTTTGCAGTTATAGGTGAAGGAGAGAATACAATTGTAGAGTTGGCAAATCATTTAATTAGGAAAAAAGGCAATTTAAAAAAGATTTGTGGGATAACATATTTAGATAATGGTAAACAAATATTTACTGAAAAAAGAACTATGGAGATGTCTTTAGAAAAATTTGACTATCCTGCCCGCCACCTAGTAGATTTATCCATGTATGAGTGGCCAGGAGGAATTATTTCAAGTCGGGGGTGTCCCGGGCGATGTATTTTTTGTGCTGCTCCGTATTTATCCATGGGGAAATACAGGAGACGAAATGTTAAGAATATTGTTTCAGAAGTTGCTTATATTGTTGAAAAATATAATATTAGGTACATTAATTTTTTGGATGATACTTTCACTGCAAGTAAGAATCAAACCAATTGGAAAAAGGCTAGAGAGTTTAAAAAAGAACTTGCAACTACAATTGAAATTC
>CAZKSK010000401.1:0-2372 GCA_964555225.1 uncultured Bacteroides sp. | reverse complement strand
TGCATAGTATTTCTCAGCAATATGGTATCCGTCTGAAAAGTTTGTACAAATTAAACAAGAAGGAAATGGAGTACGTACCTGAAGAAGGAGATGTGCTAAAACTTCGGTAAGTGTATAAATAATTGTATCTTTGCAGCCAAATTTATCTACAATGAGTGATCAACGTTATAACCTAAGAGGTGTATCTGCCTCTAAAGAAGATGTTCATAATGCAATAAAGAACATTGACAAGGGTATATTCCCGAAAGCATTTTGCAAAATAATTCCAGATATTCTAGGTGGCGATCCGGCCTATTGCAACATCATGCATGCTGATGGTGCGGGTACCAAATCTTCGTTAGCATACATGTACTGGAAAGAAACAGGCGATCTGTCCGTATGGAAAGGAATAGCGCAAGATGCGTTGATTATGAATATCGACGACCTGCTTTGTGTGGGTGCTGTTGACAATATACTGATTTCATCAACTATTGGTCGGAACAAATTACTTATACCGGGAGAAGTGATCTCGGCCATTATAAACGGCACGGACGAATTGCTGGCGGAATTACGTGAAATGGGTGTAGGTTGCTATGCCACAGGTGGCGAGACTGCCGATGTAGGCGATCTGGTACGCACCATCATTGTGGACAGTACAGTAACCTGTCGTATGAAGCGTGATGAAGTTATAGACAATAGCCACATCCAGGGTGGTGATGTTATTGTAGGGATGGCCTCATTCGGACAAGCAACGTACGAAAAAGAGTACAACGGAGGAACCGGAAGTAACGGACTGACTTCAGCTCGTCACGATGTATTTGCAAAATATCTTGCAGCTAAATATCCCGAAAGTTACGATGCTGCGGTACCTGAAGAGCTTGTATATTCAGGTGGATTGAAACTTACAGACATGATAGAAGAATTGGGTATTGATGCAGGCAAGCTAGTGCTCTCTCCTACCCGTACATATGCTCCTGTTATAAAAGTATTGCTTGACAAATTACGCCCGGCTATCCACGGCATGGTTCATTGTTCCGGAGGTGCGCAAACTAAAGTTATGCACTTTGTAGAAAATAAACGCATTACAAAAAATAACTTATTTCCTGTTCCTCCATTGTTCCGGATTATTCAGGAACAGAGTAAAACGGACTGGAGCGAAATGTATAAAGTATTTAATATGGGGCACCGTATGGAGGTTTATATAGCTCCAGAACATGCTGATGAGGTTATTGCTGTGGCTAATTCTTTCGGAATTGAAGCCCGTGTAGTAGGTTTCGTTGAAGAAGCTTCCAAAAATGAATTGATTATCGAAAGCGAGAAAGGTCGCTTTGTATACTAAATAGAACCGATGGCCGAAAGTAACTTATTAGAAAGGTTAGATGGACTTGTCAGTCGTTTCGAAGAGGTTGGTACGTTGATAACCGACCCGGCAGTGATTGCCGATATGAAACGGTTTGTAAAATTAAATAAAGAGTATCACGATCTTGAAAAGATTGTGGCTGCCCGTTCTGAATATATAAAGATGAAAGATGGGATTGAAGAAGCCAAAGAGATACTTGAAAATGAACAGGATCCGGAAATGAAGGAAATCGCTAAAGAAGAACTGGAAATCTGTACAACCCGTATTCCGGTTTTGGAAGAGGAGATTAAACTTCTTCTTGTTCCTGCCGATCCGCAGGACGACAAGAATGCCATTGTTGAAATACGTGGAGGTACAGGTGGTGATGAAGCGGCTATTTTTGCAGGAGATCTGTATCGTATGTATGTTAAATACTGCGAAGGGAAAGGATGGAAAGTTTCTGTAAGTGATTACAGTGAAGGTACCAACGGAGGATACAAAGAGATTGTGTTTAATGTAACAGGTGAAGGGGTTTATGGGATTCTGAAATACGAATCGGGAGTGCACCGTGTTCAACGTGTACCGCAAACTGAAACCCAGGGACGCGTACATACTTCGGCTGCAACAGTAGCTGTACTTCCTGAAGCCGATGAGTTCGATGTAGAGGTAAAGGAATCGGATATCCGCGTTGATACGTTTTGCTCTTCAGGTGCCGGCGGTCAATCGGTAAATACAACCTATTCGGCCATTCGATTGGTCCACATTCCTACGGGAATTACCGTTCAATGCCAGGACCAAAAATCGCAGCTTAAGAATAAGGCGAAAGCATTAATCGAATTAAGAAGCCGTATCTATAATATGGAATATCAGAAATATATTGATGAGATTGCTTCGAAACGAAAAACAATGGTTTCTTCGGGCGACCGCTCTGCGAAGATCAGGACTTATAATTACCCGCAAGGGCGAGTTACCGATCATCGTATTAATCTTACATTGTACAATCTTTCGTCCTTCATGGACGGTGAGATTCAAACCATCATCGATCAGCTGATTG
>CAZKSK010000400.1:0-2375 GCA_964555225.1 uncultured Bacteroides sp. | reverse complement strand
TAAAGGAATAAAAAAACATTCATCGACATCTGAAACCGGATATTTCAAAGGAATAGCATTATCCTACAAGATAGGTAAAACTGATATATCTGTTTTTTATTCATATAATGATCAGGATGCGAATTTAAATGACAGTCTATTGATTACTTCTTTCAAAACGGATGGATATCATCGGACTCCTTTGGAAATGACAAAGAAAAACAATATAACTGATGAATTGATAGGTACGCATTTCGATTATTCTTTGAAAGGACTTCATTTAGGAACTACTTGTGTGTACAATTGTTTTAATACCCGTTTGAAAGAAAGTGATAAACTTTATAAATTATATTCCGCAAAAGGAAATAACTTTTATACTACCGGGATAGATTATACTTATTATTGTCATCGTTTTAGTTTTTATGGGGAAACAGCTTTCAACAAAGGAGGAGGAATTGCAACGGTTAACAGTTTTCATTTAAATATTTCAGAATATAATAAATTGATTTTACTTTATAGAAACTATTCGAAAAAATACAATGCTCTTTTTGCCAACGCTTTTTCTGAGGGAGGAAGTGTTCAAAATGAAGAAGGTTTGTATTTAGGTTTGGATATGAAATTATCTAAAACATTAAAGAGTAAATTATATGTAGATTTCTTTCGTTCTCCGTGGTTGAGGTATCAAGTTTCTGCGCCGTCAAAAGGAATTGATATATTAAGTCAATTGAATTGGACTCCTAATAAAACAATCAATGTTTTTGTAAAATATAGATTCAAAAGTAAGGAAAAAGATGTAAAGGATGAGAATAAAAATTGGTTAGGTTTGGCTAATAATCTTCAGCATAGATTTCAAGGACAATTAAATACAACCATTTCCTCTTTATTATCTTTTCGTACTAATTTTTATTATAACCGAAACATTTTTTTAAATGCGGATAAAGATTCCGGTTATTTGATTTCCCAACAAATGATGTGGAAACCTATAAAGGATATTTGTACGATAGATGCCGGGATTAGTTATTTCAATACGGACAGTTATGATAGCAGAGTTTATACATATGAAAAAGGACTGTTATATGCTTTTTCTTTTATGTCATTCTACGGAGAAGGAATGCGTTTTAATTGTTGCATACGTTTTGATTGTAGTAAAAACTTAATGTTTATGGCAAAATACGGCCATACAAAATATTTCGATCGTAATTCGATTGGTAGTAATCAGGAAGAAATAAACAATAGTTTGAAAAACGATCTTTATTTACAATTGAGATATAAATTTTAGTAACATAAAATGATTGGCTATAAAAAGATGTTCGCTGCTATTATTCGGAATACAAACGAAAACATTATCTTTGTCATGAATTATAATTTGTGTTAAGATGTCAACAGTCATTTACCCATCACCGATATTCGGTCCTATTCACAGTCGTCGTTTAGGCGTTTCTCTAGGTATAAACCTTTTACCTAACGGTGGCAAGTTTTGTACATTTGATTGTATTTATTGCGAATGTGGCTTTAATAGGGATCATCCGGCCCATTTGCCTGTACCTACTCGTGAAGAAGTGCGTATGGCTTTGGAAAATAAGTTGAAGGACATGCAAGCCAATGGACCTAAACCGGATGTGCTGACTTTTGCGGGAAACGGCGAGCCTACCTCCCACCCTTATTTTGCTGAAATCATCGATGATACTCTGGTGCTTCGCAACAAGTATTTTCCAAATGCAAAAGTGAGCGTTTTAAGTAATTCTACATTTATTCATAAACCTGCCGTTTTTGCCGCTTTGAACAAAATTGACAATAATATTCTAAAACTGGATACCGTTTCTGCCGATTACATCAGCATGGTGAATCGTCCTACAGGACATTATGATGTGAATCACATCATTGAAGGGCTGAAAACTTTTAATGGGAATCTGATTATTCAGACTATGTTCATGAAAGGTTCTTTCGAAGGTAAGAATGTGGACAATACTTCCGATACATATGTTCTTCCCTGGATAGAGACCGTGAAAGAGATTGCTCCCAGGCAGGTGATGATTTATACTATAGACCGTGAAACTCCTGATCATGATTTACGGAAGGCTACTCATGAGGAATTAGACAGAATCGTGGCATTGCTTGAGAAAGAAGGAATCTATGCTACGGCTTCCTATTGATTATTCATAGACAATGAGTTTGTAGCCGATACCGCGTACATTTGAAAAATTGGTATGGGAAATTTGGGATAATGTAAAAAATATAATCTAATATAATGAGAATGTAAACTAAGCTGAAGGGTAACATACAATCTGTCATATCCGGATAAGAAAAAACATCCGTCAATTAATAGAAATAAAGTAACTCCAAAAAATATAGTGATACCCCATCGCATTCAAATTTTCATTCAAAGTTATTTTATT
>CAZKSK010000399.1:0-2378 GCA_964555225.1 uncultured Bacteroides sp. | reverse complement strand
AGCTCTTCGTATTAATCTGAATACTTTACTACAAGGAAAGAATTAATGGCCTTATATAAATTATATCAAGCCCTTTTGATTCATTAAACTAAGAAAGTTGACACCTCATCAATCATCAACTGAAACTCTGGACACTGCCCCAATATTCCTCCTGAAATAGTTTACACAAAGATGCTTTCTCAATGACAAATATGGAAACAGTTAAATCAAAAAGAGGGAAAACCTTTTAACGGCTTTCCCTCTTTTCCTTTTTCATTCAAAAAGTTACTTATTGAACTTTGCTTTCAAAACGCGAAGCATATCTTGCGTCATCATATCCAGGTCGTATGTCGGCGCCCAATCCCACTCGTTGCGGGCACAGGTATCGTCCAGCGAATTTGGCCATGACTCGGCAATGCTCTGACGCAACGGATCAACCTTATATTCCATCGTAAATTCAGGAATATATTTGCGGATGCTTGCCGCAATTGTTTCAGGATCGAAACTCATCGCAGTAATGTTGAACGAATTACGGTGCACAAGACGTGAAGGATCGGCCTCCATGATATCAATTGCAGCGCGTAAACCATCCGGCATATACATCATATCCATATAGGTACCGGCAGCGATAGGGCAAACAAAATGACCAGTCTTCACTGCTTCATAATAAATGTCTACGGCATAGTCGGTTGTACCACCACCCGGAGGGGTTACGTTGGATATAAGTCCCGGAAAGCGAACCGAACGTGTATCTACTCCGAAGCGCATAAAATAATAATCGCTGAGCAATTCGCCGGATACCTTCGTAACACCATACATGGTGCGTGGATTACGGATTGTGTCCTGAGGCGTTTTGTCTTTAGGAGTGTTGTTCCCGAATACACCGATCGAACTGGGGGTGAATACCGCACAATTCATTTCTCTCGCCACTTCAAGAACATTAAAAAGACCTCCCATTCCGATCTTCCATGCCAGCTGGGGTTTTGCTTCCGCTACAGCCGACAAGAGAGCCGCCAGGTTATAAATCGTATCGATCTCGTACTTTGATACTGTTTCGGCGATTTGTTGTTCGTTCGTAATATCCACAATAGCAGAAGGACCAGATTCGAGTAAGTCGCCTTTCGGTTCCTGACCCGGAATATAGCCTGCTACGATATTACCGTTGTAACGTTTTCTTAGTTCCATTGTCAATTCCGAACCGATCTGACCGGTAGAACCAATAATTAATACATTTTTCATTCCGTTTAGATGTGCTTTTAGTTTTTCCGGTGCAAATGTATGTAGAATAAAATAGTCTGGATAATTTTTGGATAATTTTTTACCCTATATTGAGAAATTATTATGAACTTTGTCACTCCTAAAACACATTGTTGATAAAGACGAATTGTTTTAACTAACAAAACACAAAATCATGTACGGAAAAATGAAAGATTTCTTGGCAAATGAGCTGGCAGAAATTAAAGCTGCCGGATTGTACAAGAACGAGAGAATTATCACAACGTCTCAGAAAGCCGACATAAAAGTGAATGCCGGTGAAGAGGTTATTAACTTTTGCGCCAACAACTACCTTGGTCTATCAGACAACCCACGACTTATTCAGGCGGCTAAAGATGCTATGGACTCACACGGGTTCGGTATGTCGTCTGTACGTTTCATTTGCGGAACACAGGATATCCACAAACAGCTGGAAGCTGCGGTATCCAAGTATTTCCAAACAGAAGACACCATTCTTTATGCGGCTTGTTTCGATGCCAACGGAGGTGTTTTCGAACCATTGTTCGGAGAAGAAGATGCTATCATTTCCGATTCGCTGAACCACGCTTCTATTATTGACGGGGTTCGTCTTTGCAAGGCTAAACGGTATCGTTATGCCAATGCAGACATGGCAGATCTTGAAAGAGTGCTGATCGAGGCCCAGGGTCAACGTCACCGTATTATTGTAACGGATGGCGTTTTCTCTATGGATGGCAACGTGGCTCCGATGGATAAAATCTGCGACCTGGCCGATAAGTACGATGCGCTTGTGATGGTAGACGAATGTCACTCTGCCGGAGTGGTAGGCGAAACCGGTCGCGGTGTAGCCGAAAAATACAATGTATACGGCCGTATCGACATTCACACAGGTACACTTGGTAAAGCATTTGGCGGCGCTATCGGAGGTTTCACAACCGGTAAGAAAGAGATTATCGAAATCCTGCGTCAACGCTCGCGTCCGTATCTTTTCTCCAACTCCATTCCTCCCGCAGTGGTTGGAGCCGGACTTGAAGTATTCAAGATGTTGGACGAAAGCAACGAGCTGCACACACAACTTGTTGAGAACGTAACCTATTTCCGCGAAAAAATGGTTGCTGCCGGATTTGATATCAAACCTACGCAATCGGCTATTTGTGCAGTAATGC
>CAZKSK010000398.1:0-2379 GCA_964555225.1 uncultured Bacteroides sp. | reverse complement strand
GGATGATCGCTCCGTCTTTTGCTTGCTGTAATACCCCTTTAACACGTTGTTCGGTAGTCACATTCGCATCCCAATCGGTTGCATTGTAACCGCAGATAAAAGGTAAGTCTATGGTCTCATACATTAAATCGTTCAGTGAAATGTAGGGCGGACGGAAGAATTTGGGATATTTCCCGATTACCCGATGAATGGTATCGGCGGTATATGTCATCTCATCTTTTATTTGTTCTGCTGTCAGTTTATCCATGTGGGAATGTGTCTTGGAATGACTGTCAAGTTCACAACCCAATTTCACGGCACGCTTCATCACGGGAACTGTGGCGGAAGTAATATTATTGCCTATCAAAAAGAATGAAGCTACTATTTTATATTTTTCAATACGATCCAGCACTTGCTGTGTTGTAGTTGTATTGGGACCGTCATCAAAAGTCAGGGCGATTATTTTTTTCTTGTTTCCGGCAAATGACGGCAATACTGATACGAATGCCATTAAGCAGATTATAATCTTTTTCATTTATGTTTTCATTATTAGATTTACATAACAAAGTTACTGAAAAATTATGGAATAAACGAATAAATTATGGAATAAATAATACTAAAATAGAGAATAATGCTGATGCGAGTTTTCTATTGAGCTCCATTTTTTTATTTCAAATTCATCCAACACTTATTGTTTAAAAATTATTTTTATATTATTCGATATATAACATTGTCTTATCAATTCAATTACCTTAAAGTTATCGGATAGACGGGAGATAAGGCGAGGTATAATAGTCTTATTATTTAATATTTTATTCCGATTAATCGATTTTTTTATTTGTCTAGTTAAGAATAAACGGATCTTATGCAGAGTACGGATCAAGAGAAATAACCGGATTCTATTTTCTTTCTTTCAAAAGGATATTAGTGTATAAATTTTGCGTAATATATAATGACTTTACAAAGCATTCAAAATTTTTCGAACCTATTTTCGCACCTATTTTCGAATCAATTAAACTGTTTATAATAAGCGAATTAATATTAAAAAACTTTGCTTTTCGAACCTATTTTCGCACCCATTTTCGAACTTTGTACCTATTATAGAAATTAAAGTATAGTAATTAAAGTTATTTATTTTATTAACATAAAATAGAATAACGCGTGAACTTTTTTTTCGAAAAGCTCCGCGAAGGTATTTTCTATGCCTGTAAATATAACTCATGAGATGCAAAACGGACTCTGTTTGTTCCGAACAGGGGAATAAACTGGAAGAATTGTATTGTAATATACTGAAAAACAGTCGATAAAACATGCCCAGCCGAAGAAAGACGGATGCCTATCCGTGACGTCTCGGCTGGTTATATCTTTTTTCTCGGCCGGGCATGTTTTTTTCATGCTTACGGTAGGGCTCCGGGTTTTATTTTAAAATATAGGATTTTGTTGGACTTCTTTGGACGTTATTGGACTTCTTTGGAAGTATTTGGAACTCTTTGGAAGTCTTTGGAAATCGTCCGTGGAAGTTGTCATATCTTTGCATCATGAATTTGCAGAGAGAGCATGAAAATTTTGCATGAATTCGAAAATTCAAATTTATTTTTGTATTTTTGTACTCTCAATGCAATCGAAACCATGAAATACGCATTATCGTTGACCTTTAATTGCGGTTTTAACGGCTAAAGAATTTTGATAAGTTTAACCAGTTTAAGATTATGAAATTTAGAGAATTAACATGTATTGCAGCTCTGTTGTTTTCAATAACAGTTTCGGCCCAGACCCCGCTTTATCTGGATGCCGATCAGCCTATCACGAAACGGGTGGAAGACGCTTTATCCAGAATGACACTGGAAGAGAAAGTCGCTATGATTCATGCACAATCAAAGTTCAGTTCCCCGGGTGTTCCCCGTTTGGGTATTCCGGAAGTATGGACTTCGGACGGTCCTCATGGTGTTCGCGCCGAAGTGTATTGGGATGAATGGAATATGGCCGGATGGACAAATGATTCCTGTACGGCATTTCCTGCATTGACATGTCTGGCTGCTACATGGAATCCCCGTATGGCGGCATTGTTCGGTAAGTCTATCGGAGAAGAAGCCCGCTATCGTAACAAAAATATTTTGCTGGGACCCGGAGTGAATATTTATCGAACTCCGCTCAATGGAAGAAATTTCGAGTATATGGGTGAAGATCCGTATTTGGCATCCGAGATGGTAGTCCCTTACGTGAAGGGTGTGCAGTCCAACGGTGTAGCTGCATGTGTGAAACATTTTGCATTGAATAATCAGGAAATAAACCGTGGGCATGTGAATGTGATTGTGGATGATCGTGCTTTACGCGAAATATATCTGCCTGCTTTTAAGGCTGCCGTCAAGCAAGGCGGTGCATGGGCTATCATGGGGTCCT
>CAZKSK010000397.1:0-2382 GCA_964555225.1 uncultured Bacteroides sp. | reverse complement strand
ACATATTCATATAATTATTTTTCAATTCACATTCTCATTACAACTAATAACATACTAATTATCAATGCATAATTAGTTGTAATGTAACAACAAAAAAGCCTAAACACATTCTAACTATTCTCACTCCAGCCCCTCTCGAAAAGATTTGCATAATTCAAAAATTTTCCGTATCTTTACGGAAGAAAAAGTTATTTGGGTAATACCAAATAATCATCTGATTACTAGCAAACAATCGTATGATATAGGGCAAACGATTATCTGCTAATAGGCAAATAAAGAATTAATAATTTTAATACATAATACTAATAATTAAAGAGTGAATGGCAAAATATCAGCTGTATGACAATGCTGCACTGTCTGTGGCAAAAAATGAGGGTGAAAAGCATATTTATGCTCGACCCGTGAATAGTGTGACTTTTACCACTGCGGATGCAATTGAAGCGATCCAGCAGAAATGTACGTTGACTTCTACCGATATCATTGCGGTAGTGGAGGCGCTGCGCGGGTATGTGCAGCAGGTCCTTAAAAACGGGGATCGCATGAAACTGGACGGACTGGGAACATTCTCCGTATCGCTTTCCTGCAAAAAGGCAGAAACGGAAAAAGAAATCCGTGCAAAGGATGTACGTTTTGCACAGATGAACTTCCGGGCTGCTCCGGAGATGAACAGGGAACTGAAAAAACTGCAACTGGAACGTTGCGCCTCAGGCAGGAAAGCGGATTCTTCCATTGATGACCGCTGGACGTCCGTCATTCGTTTTCTCTCCCAAAATGCCGTGATGACTTCACAGGATTATCTGGCACTGTCCGGAGCTACGCGTTATCGCAGTTACGAGGATCTCAAACAATGGGAAACGGAAGGAAAGCTGTCTGCAAAAGGTTCCACCCACAGTAAATTTTACATACTCACGAATAATTCTCCCGAAGCATGAAAGACAAACAGATGAATCTTCCGACCAATGCGGATGAGTTAAACAGACTGATGCCGGGATTTGAACGTAGTCGGGCGCTATCACTGATGTTCGAAGCTTGTTTGAACGAGGCTTTGAAAGATGGGTTCGACGAGACCTCGGAAAGTGGTGTGAAGGCATTGCTAGTGAATGTGGGCAAACGGTGTTATGACTGTGGCATTCCCGAAGAGGAATGCATCAAATGGGCCATGATTCATCTCATTGACCTCAAGCGGAAAGAGGAAATAGAAAGCACGCTTCACAATACTTATCTTCTCGGGAAGGGTGAATTCGGCAAACGGTTAGGATTTCCCAAAGAACAGCAACTGGCGTATCAGACGGAAGAATTCTTGAACCGCAGGTATGAAATACGTTACAATACCATGCGCATGGGAAACGAATATCGTGAACTCCGTTCCATGAAGCTGGATTTCGAGCCTCTCACCGAACGTATCGTAAACGGAATGGCCATCCGTGCTCACAAAGAGGGTATTCCGGTATGGGACAAGGATATAAGCCGTTTCCTGAAATCGGACTTCGTGAAAACATTCTCTCCTCTGGAGAACTATCTCAGCCGTCTGCCCCGATGGGACGGACGGGATCGCATCCGTGCATTGGCGTCGACCGTCCCTACCCGACATAAACAATGGAACGACTTGTTCTACAAATGGTTTCTTTCCATGGTGGCTCACTGGCGCGAAGAGAACCGGGAGCATGCCAACAGCATCTCTCCTCTGCTCATCGGCTCGCAGGGATGCGGAAAAAGTACGTGGTGCGCAAACCTGCTTCCACCGGAACTACGGGAATATTATACCGACAGTCTGGATCTCAGCAGCAAACGCAAAGCGGAACTGTGTCTCACGCGTTTCGGCCTCATCAACTTCGATGAATTCGATTCTATTTCCGTGAGCCAGCAGGCGTATCTGAAGCATATTTTACAGAAAGCGGTGGTGAAGACGGCGGCGCCTTATCAGAGTACCGTCCAGAGCATGCGCCGCTATGCGTCTTTCATCGGGACGAGCAACAATTCCGATCTTTTGAGCGACCCGACAGGTAGCCGGCGTTTTCTCTGTGTGGAGATCGACGGAGACATCAATTTCAGGAAACCGGTGAACTATCCGCAACTCTATGCACAAGCCGTACATGCCCTGCTGCATGATGAAGTTTATTGGTTCACGCGTCAGGAAGAACAGCAAACGACCCGACGTAACATGGCTTTCCAGAAAATGGATATAGAGGAACAGCTTTTCCTGAGATACTTCGATACGCCGGAGGCTGACGAAGAGGGGGAATGGATGATGGCCATAGAAATTTTCGGAACCCTTCGCGACCTTTCCAGAATAGGCTTGGGCAACAAACGGTGTAACATGTTCGGCCGTATTCTGAAAAAACATTGCAGGGTCACCAAATCATGCAGTCAGGGAACACTTTA
>CAZKSK010000396.1:0-2393 GCA_964555225.1 uncultured Bacteroides sp. | reverse complement strand
ACAGAGGATATCGCTCCCGTAAGGTTTCTGGATGATGTAGTACCATAAGCAACAACGACAACTTCGTCCAGACTTTGACTAGCATCCTTTAACGTGATGGTCATATTGGCTTTCATATCCAATGTTTGCGTGACCATTCCGATATAGGAAACTTTAATTTTTTTTGCATTTGCCGGAATTGCTCCAATGGAGAACTGCCCGTTCATGTTTGTAATGGTTCCGGTAGTTGTGCCTACCACTATTACAGATGCCCCGATTACGGGCTCGCCCGATTCGTCCATAACGATCCCCTTAATGGACGATTGTGCCATTGCCAGTGTTATATTTAACACCAAACAAAGGCATAGAACTAAAACCTTTTTCATAAACAATCTTTTTTAATGATAAAAAACCTTTTATTATAAAATAATATCCTGACACTGAAACAATTCCCTAGAAAAACCGTCCCCTGTGTTTTATTTTGCTTTGCAAAGATATTCAAAAAGATTTTAATATTCAAATATTTAAATCAAAAAGTTTATATTTTTTTTAAAAATGAATCTTATTGACGTATAATTAAATTAAATAATATTATTTTGAATTCTATAATATATTAAAATAAAGGGACTGTATTCTTATAAAGAAAAAGGCTGCTCTTCTCACGAAGAACAGCCCCATTTTGTACTATGACTTATTTAAAACCTACAATTTATTTATATGTATTTATTAGAAAATACCTTGACTCATCATCGCTTTGGCAACTTTCATAAAGCCTGCAATGTTAGCTCCTTTGACATAGTTGACATAGCCATTAGACTCTTTTCCATATTTAACGCAGTTTTTGTGAATGTTAATCATAATATTATGAAGCATAGTATCAACTTGTTCGGAAGTCCAGCTTAAGCGTTCGGAATTTTGGCTCATTTCCAGACCTGATACTGATACGCCACCAGCATTAGCCGCTTTTCCGGGAGCATATAGGATTTTTGCATCCTGAAAAATTCTGATTGCTTCCGGAGTACTTGGCATATTTGCACCCTCTGATACGGCTATAATGCCGTTGTTTATTAAAGTCTGTGCCTGATCTCCATTGATTTCATTTTGAGTTGCGGAAGGAAGTGCAATATCTGCTTTTTCATTCCATGGCTTTTCACCAGCTACGTATTTTACTCCATATTTTTCAGCATATTCATGGATACGTCCACGATATATATTTTTTAATTCCATGATATAATCTAATTTTTTACGATCAATACCATTGGGGTCATAAATATAACCGGAAGAGTCGGACATGGTTAATACTCTTCCTCCTAATTCAATCACTTTTTCTGCTGTATATTGTGCAACATTACCAGAACCTGAAATTAGGACTGTTTTACCTTTTAGATCTGTACCTTTGGTTTTCAACATCTCCATTAAGAAATAGACATTACCATATCCTGTAGCTTCAGGACGGATTAATGATCCTCCAAATTCTTGTCCTTTACCTGTCAGTACACCGGAAAATTCATGAGTGAGCTTTTTATACATGCCGAACATATAACCGACTTCACGTCCTCCTACGCCTATGTCACCTGCCGGAACATCAATGTTTGGTCCGATATGACGGGAAAGTTCAAGCATAAAAGCTTGACAGAAACGCATTACTTCAGCATTTGATTTTCCTCTTGGAGAAAAATCGGAACCACCTTTTGCTCCTCCCATTGGAAGGGTCGTTAAAGCATTTTTGAATGTTTGTTCAAAAGCCAAGAATTTAAGAATGCCGAGATTTACTGATGAATGAAAACGAATGCCTCCTTTATAGGGCCCAATCGCATTATTATGTTGAACACGGTAGCCCATATTAGTTTTATAATTTCCTTTATCGTCCATCCAAGTTACTCGGAATTGATAAATGCGATCCGGAATACAGAGGCGTTCAATTAAATTCACTTTTTCGAATTCAGGGTGTTTGTTGTATTCCTCTTCAATAGTACTTAATACTTCTTCTACCGCTTGATGGTACTCAGATTCATTAGGAAAACGTCTTTTGAGGTCTTCCAATACTTTTTTTGCGTCCATGAAAAATTCTTTTATTGGTTGTAATTAGTTTGCTTTTTGCTAAATGCGATTGCAAATTTATAGAAAGAATTTTTTCTTAGCAACAGAAATGAAATAAAATCATTAAAAAAATATCAAATTGAATGTTTTTTTATTTTTTAATGAATAAAATATAACTATTTATTCTTTTTAAAACTTTTTGTTATTGGAATTAGTACAAGTGCACCTGAAATGATTAAAGACATGATTAAGGGTCCATCAATTTGTTGGGCATAAATAAGAATATATGTGCAAATAATAATCCAAACAACACAAAGAAGAATTGCAGCGGTTTTAGATACGGGCTTTTGCATTTTATTTATATTAAAATTTGA
>CAZKSK010000395.1:0-2393 GCA_964555225.1 uncultured Bacteroides sp. | reverse complement strand
AAAAAATCTCGTCTCGAACCCATGAATTTCAGAATTAATTATTTGTTTATCAAAAGGAATATCATTTACAAAAAATTCAGGTATTGCACCAACTGTCCCAAAAGTTTATAACCTTTCGATATGCGCCATTTATAAGAACAACCTGAAAATCGTTCGCTTTTTTAAATTGAAGGGATAAATTCCACAAGCAGTCCTTATTTTAAATAAGGAGAGTATTTATCCAAAAATGTACTCCTCTAAATCCCCTTATTTTTCCTTTGTCGGGGAACTTGCTTTCATTTCCTTTTTGATCTCTGATTGGATGAGGGGTTCTATAAAAACTTTGAATGAAGCCATTTTCCCATAAAAAATCCTTTCACCCGGAAATTCTTCATTCCGTCCAATCATCCAATGGGCGCCATTGGAAAGATTAACTGGCTTGCCTGTATAATAATAACCGGATTCGTTCCCGTCGATATATAACTTCAAAGACTCCCCGTCACTTACACCTGCTATATGATGCCAGTTGTTCAACCAGTTTTCAGGCAATTTCCCCGCGACCTCTCCACGCCCCCAACCACCTGCAAAAAAAGAAAGTGAGCGCGCATCGGCCTGCAATGCAATAAAATCCCCTTTCGTAATAATTGCGGCTGCCCCTTCATTTACCCCGGTTGGTTTCACCCAGGCCATAATGGTTATTTTTTCGCCCAGTTTATCTGTGCTTTCAGAACTGTTTAGCTCAACAAATACATTGTCGCCGGTCACTACAAAATCAGATTTAGTGGTATCGTCAGGTTCTTCTTTTCGAATAAAGCCATTGTTTAATAAACCTGATTGGTCAAAAATTGTATCGCCAACAATTCCTGAGCCGGTCAAGTTAATAATTACAGAACTTTGATTTTCTGAGTACACCTTTAAAGAAGCCTGCTTATTCGCGACATCGATTTTATGAAATCCAGGAATATTCAGAACATGCCTGAATTCGGACATTTGAGCCAAACCTGGTCCTATGTTTACAATATCCTGATGAACGACAATACCGTCAACGCAAACCAAAATTGTATCTTTTACATTAAACCCATTTTTATTTTGAACCTTGTACCGAATCAAAAAAGGTTCTGCTGTTTTTACAATTCCAGGAACATCTAACGCAACCATTTCTGTCTTTTTTGTAAAATGCCCTGATGATACAACCTTAATTTTCTTTTCAGGAAGATTATCGAGACTTACAGACCGCAATCCAACAGGATATAAGCGGCATTCCATCGAATCAGTTTTTGATCCGTTCTTTTCCAGAAAAATATTTTTTCTGTTGTATTCTTTACCATCAACATATAGACTGACAATTTTTGTTCCGGGGCTCCCCGAATTTGTAAGCGAAAAATGTACAAAGAAGGGTTCGTCAGGTACTACAACCTGTTTGCTAAAATTGTATTCATCCAACTTAATATCCGCCAGTTCCCCGGTTTCTGAACAGCCAGCCATCGAATTTTCCAAAACCTGGCCAGACGGAATATCACCCATCTGAAAATTTAATTCACCACCGTTTGCAATAATTTTATGGTCAATCCATAAATTTTGGTAATCATTTCCGTTCAGCGATATTTTATTAACATAAACATGATCATCCGCGTTGTTCAGGGCGCGAATAACAAAATTCTTTTTGCCTGGTAAATTAATAATAACCTCGTCGAAAAGAGGCGATCCAAGCATATAAACCGGCCGCCCCGGGCAAAAAGGGGCGAATCCCATAGCGCTGAAAACATACCAGCTCGACATGGAACCCAAATCGTCATTTCCGGGTAACCCATCGGGCAAATTGAGATAATGCGTTTTCAGAATGTTACGAACCCATTGTTGTGTTTTATCCGGCCTGTCTGCATAATTAAACAAATACGGAACGTGCAAAACCGGTTCATTATCAAACACAATAAGTTGTTTCTGTAATGCTGAATCCAGATGTTTGGCAAACGGCCCTTTACCACCCATCAGATTGATTAAATCGATAGGATTATGCGGAACGAACAACGAATAACTCCACTTATCACCTTCTTTGTAACCAAAATTACCAGGTTCTGCAACAAAGATGTCTCCATTACGGGGAACCAAGGCTAAGGCATCGGGGTAAAACAAATTCCGGTAATTATAACTACGTTCCAATAGTTGCCCACAATCTTTTTTCTTATCCATTACCTTACCGGCAAATTGAGCAAGCACCCAGTCATTGTATGCAAACTCAACCGTTTTTGTTACCGATTCAGAATAGGATGAAGGCACATATCCAAGTTTCCTGTACGCCGCAAAATCGGGAGATAAAGATGCCTCATCAAGGGTTTCAAGCATTGCCTTATAAACCAATGTACTATCGTAGTTTTTTATGCCTTTTAAATACGAATCGACAATAATTGCCAGCA
>CAZKSK010000394.1:0-2396 GCA_964555225.1 uncultured Bacteroides sp. | reverse complement strand
AGCAGCTGTTCGGTATAATTATCTTTATGTCCGTCTTGAAGCGATTTCATTGATTCGTCGAAGGATGTCTTGCCGTTGAAGTAGATATTATACCGGGAGGTAAAGGCATGATAAAACCTACTGGACATCGTATTTTCTTTTGTACTGCACGATGCCAGCAACACAAACACACATAATGCGCTTATATAGCCGGTCTGTTTTTTCAATGTTGCCTGTTTTAACAACTTAATAAACAGAAATGAACCTGTTTTATTGTTTTTTACGGAAGAATAATAGCCCTTTTGCCACTAAAAAGAAAATGACCAATACCAGAATGATAAAGGCTCCCGAAGGTACGTTTAATAAATAGGACAAGATTAATCCTGACAAACATCCAATAAATCCTATA
This sequence comes from uncultured Bacteroides sp., assembly GCA_964555225.1. GTDB lineage: Bacteria > Bacteroidota > Bacteroidia > Bacteroidales > Bacteroidaceae > Phocaeicola_A. Next base: position 2,008 of record CAZKSK010000394.1, on the reverse strand, counting down.
AAAATACTTCCCCAGATAATCTTATTAAAATTGGATGTGAAGAGATTGACGGTTATCTGTGGCAGAGTTACCATAGACATAAGCAGCATAATTCCAACCAAACGGATAGAGAGTACAATCGTAATGGCAATAAAGCACATCATGGTATATTCCACCAGTTTTACCGGCAAACGTTGGGTTAACGCAAAGTCGTTGTCGAATGCTACATAAAGAATTTCCCTGTGGAAAAGCACGAAAAAAACAATAAGTACAACCGACAATATACTTATCCAAAGGATATCGGTATATGAAATTGTAAGAATATTTCCGAAAAGGTAGGCGGATAGGTTAGGAGCAAACCCCGGAGTCATAAATATCGCGATAACTCCCAAAGCCATACCCAGAGACCAGAACCCGGCTATAGCCGAATCTTCCCTCACCCCCTGTTTGCGGCTAACCCATTCTACTCCGAAGGCGGAAAGAATAGAAAAGATCAAAGCCGAGAGAATAGGATTTATGCCGGCAAAAAAGCCGATACCTAATCCTCCGAATGAGGCATGGGTGATTCCGCCGGTAATAAACACCAACCTTCTGGATACGATATAGGTGCCAACAATTCCACAGGCAATCGCTGTTAGAAAGCTTCCTATCAAGGCGTTTTGAAAAAATGCATATTGCAGTAGATCTGTCATACGTTAGGCGTGTATACGTCGTTCACCAAGAATCAGAAATGCTTCATCTTTCAGAGCATCGGGTAATTCGATACCCCGTAAAAGCAGGCTGCGGATCCATCCGGCCACTTCAACTTCCTGAAGCGTATAGAGAACTTCACGGAATTCTTCAACTTCATTTTCCGAATATGCATCTGCAGCGGTACCGATGAAACGATCCAGATCTTCATCTTCGTAATATTCTATTTTCTTGCTTACAGCAGCAAGCAGGCTGTCTTTTTCGCAGGTTTCATGCTGTCCGCAGCATCCTTCAGATATCTCTTTCGGCTCGGGAATTTCTTTGATTTCTCCCCTCTCCAGCATCCCCTGCAATTTCTTATTCCGCAAATGACCAGCAATGGCGGCAAGGATGCCCAATACAATAATTCCAATAACGATAAACCACATAGAGCCAATAATTTAATCTTTAATATCAAAACCAGCTTTTAGTAAATCATTCCAAAAATTTGGATATGATTTGCTCACCACCTCCGGATCAGCAATACAGATTCCCTGAGGGAGTGCAAGAGCTACCGGAGCAAAAGCCATGGCCATACGATGATCTTCATAGGTGTTGATCACCGGGTGATCCATTGGTTCGCAACGCTCTCCATTCCATTCCATCACACTGTTTCCTTCAACATTAATCAGATAGCCAAGTTTTCGCAACTCGTTACATAAGGCTTCAATGCGATCGGTTTCTTTTATTTTCAAACTCTGCAATCCAGAGAAACGGAAGTGTACGTTAAGTAACACACAAGTAACCACAAAGGTTTGTGCAAGATCGGGTTCATTCACAAAATTATGATTGAACTTCGTGCATCGGTTTCCGTTCTTTTTTAAAAGAACCCCCTTGTTTGTGTAAGAGGTTGTAATACCCAGTTGAGTAAATAGTCCGGCTACGGCCGAGTCTCCCTGTAAACTATTTTTAAACAACCCTAACAATTCAATTTCAGCATCTTTGTTCAGGGCTGCCATTTGATACCAATACGAGGCGGCGCTCCAATCGGATTCCACGGTAAAGGGCACCGGCTTATATTCCTGAGGCAATACTTTTATAGTCTGACCAGACCAATTCGCCTTCACCCCGAACTGTTCCATCAGCTGAAGGGTGAGTTGGATGTAAGGACGGGATATTATGTTACCTTCCAGATGGATGGTAAGTCCTTTTTCCATAAGCGGGGCAACCATGAGAAGTGCCGAAATATATTGGGAACTGATTCCTCCGGACAGAGAAATCTCTCCGCCCTGCAATGCACTTCCAAAAATCCGCAACGGAGGATAACCCTCTTTCTCAATGTACTCAATACGGGCACCTA
>CAZKSK010000393.1:0-2406 GCA_964555225.1 uncultured Bacteroides sp. | reverse complement strand
CTCATTAAGGCAATTCATGGAATTTGCTGTGAACATACCTGAACAACAGCCACATGTGGGACAAGCTTTTTCTTCAATTTTCGCAACCTGTTCATCACTCATTGTTGCATCTGCACTCTTAATCATGATATCAATCAAATCCAATTGCTGTCCATTCAGCTCTCCGGCCTCCATCGGTCCTCCTGAAACAAAAACAGCCGGGATATTCAATCTCATAGCAGCCATCAACATACCCGGAGTTATTTTGTCACAATTACTTATACAAACCATTGCATCCGCCTTATGAGCATTGATCATGTATTCTACACTATCTGCGATAATATCTCTCGAAGGTAAAGAATACAACATTCCATCATGCCCCATAGCAATTCCATCATCAATGGCAATCGTATTAAACTCGGCTGCAAAACAACCTAATTTTTCAATTTCCGATTTTACCAATTGCCCCACTTCATGTAAATGGGTATGGCCCGGTACAAACTGGGTAAAAGAATTCACGATGGCGATAACCGGTTTTCCCATCTGCTCTTTTTTCATGCCATTGGCTATCCATAAAGCCCTAGCTCCTGCCATCCGACGCCCTTGCGTACTAATAGAACTGCGTAACTGATGTTTCATAAATTAATCAATTAAAAAAGCCTTCCCCACATCTGTGAGAAAGGCTTTACCTTATGTTTTTAATCTGTAAATACACACAACCTTTCTCACGCTCTTGATGTGACCACCACGATGTGTAGAATAATATGCAAAATAGCAAGATTAGATAGTGTGCTTACATTCATTTCACTTCTTTTTTATTTCGGATGCAAAGGTATAATGTTATTTTCTAAATATCAAACAAAATGAATATTTTTTTGATAAAAAAATTAATAATTGAAAGAAAACAGGGATAAAAATACTTAATTCATAATAAGATAAGACATAAAAAAAAGACAGACTAAAAAATAATCTGTCTTTTTTACTATTAAAGTTTTAATTTATTCATTAACTAGATATGAATCCAAACCTTTATTACGCAATGTTACATTCATCAATTGAACATACTTTTTGTATTGGTCGGAAGTCAACGTACTTTTCATTAATTTGAAATTACCGTAAACAGCCTCACGAACACGAGCCGGTTGTTTCTTTTCATTAGTATATGCAGCTTTTGACATCTTGTCACACAAGTAATCATTAATAGAAGCTACATTCTCTACCTGATCATTAGTAAGATTCAAATACCTGCTCAAAAGACTGACATTTACCTTCATGTCAAAATCATCGTTCTTTACTCTGTTACCTGCAAAACTAGTAGCGCTGATACCTAACACAACAACTACTGCAATCATTAAACGTTTCATAATACCTAAAAAATTAAATGTTACCTAAAAACAAAACTTGATTGTATTAAACAATCTTTATTATCCTTTTTTCTTTTTCTATGGCAAAGATAGTATGTGTGCGATTACAATGCATCATTTTAATGTTAAAACTCATTAATCAAAAGCAAAACAGCTATATTTTTGACTTAAATCAAGACATAATACAATTATGTTACAAACTTTCATTCTTTAAAGATGCTATTCTCTTCTTTCTATATCGTTCTTTATTTTGCATATTCAGTTCCCCAATATTCTCCTTTTCGCGTAGCAGGTACACCATATTTCATCCATGCCGGTATAGGTGCATCTTTCAAATAATAATCAAAAAACTGTTGCAAACGGATAGTCAAATCTTTCATATTACGACGTTCCACCAAATTATGCGCTTCATCATTATATTCTAACATCCAAACTTTCTTTCCCAATCTACGTAACGCCATATAATACTCAATACCCTGATACCAAGGCACAGCTCCATCTGCATCATTATGCATAATCAATAAAGGCGTTTCTACCTTGTCGGCTCTAAAAACAGGAGAATTTTCCAGATAGAGTTCTAAACCTCCCGGTTCCCAAAGACTTTTACCGATGCGGCTTTGCTGATGTTCATACTGCATCATACGACTAATTCCAGAAGCCCAGCGAATACCACCATAAGCACTTGTCATATTGCTTACCGGTGCTCCTGCTCCCGCTGCTTTAAACAAATTAGTTCTGGTAACCAAATATGCAGTCTGATAACCGCCCCAACTTTGTCCTTGTATAGCCATACGACTACGGTCAGCGTATGGGAATTGTCGACAAACAGCTTCTGCACCGGAAACGACACAATTATATGCGCTCTCGCCGGGATGTCCGATTTTGTACACGATATCCGGGACAAAAACTAAATAGCCACGACTACAATAAAAGGCTATATGATTGCCCGCCGTACATCTACCGACAACGCTACATGGTCGGCGTGGCAGGTTACGGTCATATTCGACCTCGCCGCACCGGGAGGCAGCAGAGTTGAAACGCCGCTGTATGTACCGGGTATATA
>CAZKSK010000392.1:0-2407 GCA_964555225.1 uncultured Bacteroides sp. | reverse complement strand
AAAAAAGAAAAAGCTCCGAAATAATAAATTTCAGAGCTTTTCTTTAATTTTTTTGGCGGTGCGTACGAGACTCGAACTCGTGACCCCATGCGTGACAGGCATGTATTCTAACCAACTGAACTAACGCACCAATACCAACACAAAATTATTGAGAATAAAAAAAGCGGTGCGTACGAGACTCGAACTCGTGACCCCATGCGTGACAGGCATGTATTCTAACCAACTGAACTAACGCACCAGTAATTTCATTCTTTAAAGAACTCTTGCTTTTGGTTTCCCAATCGCGGATGCAAAGGTACATAAAAAATTTAAATGTACAAGATTGTTGCAAAATTTTTATGCACTTTTTTTAATATATGCTTATTATGTGGAAGTTACAATTAAAATATTTTTTGTACCAGATGGACGTCATGGAATTTATCTTCTGCAAGTAGCCATTCCTTCAATATACCGGAGGAAATAAAACCGCATTGAGCGAATAATTGAAGACTGGATTTGTTGTTTTCGGGGATGTAGGCATAGAGTTGATGGAAATGCAAAAAATGTCTGCAATAATTGCTAAGTAATTCTATTGCCTGACGGGCATAATGATGACGGCGCCACTGGGGGAGGATAACAATGCCTACTTCTGCACGGAGATGCAATGGATCGAAATTTGCCAGATCAATAGCACCTGTTATTTTTTCATCTTCCATCCGTTCGATAATGAATCTTGCCTGATGATCGATAAAGATATCGTGGGCATTTTCTTCAATGTATTTTTTCAATGTATAACGAGAGAAGGGTAGTGTAACGTTTCCCAACGGCCACAGGGATTCGTCGTTTTCCAGTTGGTACAGGAAATTTAAATCAGCCGGTTCGGGTGCCCTCAGACGTATCTCTTCATTATGTAATGACGCCGTGTCCATTTATTCTTCTTTTATTCCCAGATCCTTTTGGATTTTACTTTCATTGGGCCAGATAAAGAGTGATGCCGTAACGGCAATCAGTGCACATAACCCGCCGGTATTGTTCACGGTGATATAATAAATGGACAGGTCGATGATGGTGGCAACGAAGAGCAGCGACAGGCGCACTTCACTCCACAAAAGATATTTGCTGAGACGGATGGTCTCGTCTTGTACCGGCAGAACTTTCTTCGGAAGTATCTTCGGAAATAAGATCAGGGCTCCGGGTACAAATGCCAGAGTTATAAATATACTCAGCGTATTGAGATAATATTCCATACCTCCGTTTCCCGCATAGAAACCGTTGGGAAGAATGTTGAATTCGTTGAGTGCTATGAAGCAGAGGCAAATGGCCCAGAAGGCAATAAATTCTATACGTAGTCTTTTCAGTAATTTGTTTGTCATCATATATGTTTAGATTTTTCGATTAATCTTTTCCTGTAAATAATGTACGGTTGATAATGGATCGTCCCAGCGTAATCTCATCCGTATATTGAAGTTCGTCTCCGATGGAAATGCCTCGTGCTATGACCGTGAGCTTTATATGGAACTGTCCGAGTTTTCGGTATATGAAGAAATTGGTGGTATCTCCTTCCATGGTGGAACTGAGTGCCAGAATAACTTCCTTAACGTGTCCTTCCGCTACTCTTTTTATGAGGCTGTCAATTTCCAGATCGCTCGGTCCTATGCCGTCCATGGGAGATATGACTCCTCCGAGAACGTGGTAGAGACCCCGGTATTGTTGCGTATTTTCAACAGCCAGAACATCCTGTACATTTTCGACCACACATACCGTGGAGGCATCACGCATAGGATTGGCGCAGATACTGCATATGTCCGTATCGGATACATTATGACATACCTTGCAGTATTTCACTTCATGTTTCAATGTGATAATGGAATTGCCAAAGGCTTCTACCGATTCGGTTTCCTGTCTTAACAGATGAAGGACCAGCCTCATGGCTGTCTTTTTGCCGATACCGGGAAGCTTGGCAAATTCATTGACCGCCTTTTCCAACAACGCCGATGGGTATTGATTGTTCATTTAATTCTATAGAGATAAATTATCTTTGCTTTTAGTGAGCAAAGATAATGTAAAAATAAAGAATAATGAACTTTCAACAATTATTGTTTGTTCAAATCCCAAATACCGGCGTTTCTTTCCAGTTCTATCAGAGCGGAATTATAATTGAAAACGGCTTCGTAATATTGGCTTTGAACATCATCGTAAGTTCGCTGTGCATTGAGTACTTCCAGCAATGAAGTTTCTCCGCGGTTATAACTGTAAATCTTTCCTTTCAAGACTTCCGACGATTGTTCCAACAGGCCGTTCTCGAATGATCGGACTTGCTTGAAGGCGGATTCATACTGACTGTAGGCTTGTATTATTTCGTTCTGCACTTGCAGGGCGGCATGGTCATAGAGTAATGAGGCTTGTTGCACACGTTGTTTTGCGGCGT
>CAZKSK010000391.1:0-2419 GCA_964555225.1 uncultured Bacteroides sp. | reverse complement strand
CTGTTTATTCTCCGGCTTTAACGGACTTCACTTTAATGGTAGAAGGAATGTCTTACATGTTCCTTACCGGTCCTAAAGTAGTAAAAACAGTCACAGGAGAAGATGTAACTTCAGAAGATTTAGGTGGGGCAAGAGTTCATGCAACAAAATCTGGAGTAACACATTTTACTACAGAAACAGGAAAAGAAGGTATTGCACTTATTCGTAAATTATTAAGCTATATTCCACAAAATAATTTGGAAGAAGCCCCAACTATCTCATGCAAAGATCCTATTGATCGTTTAGAAGATTCCTTAAACGAAATAATCCCGGATGATCCTAACAAGGCATATAATATGTATGATGTTATTGGAGCAATAGTAGACAATGGTGAATTCTTTGAAATCCAAAAAGACTATGCAAAAAACATCATTATAGGTTTTACTCGTTTCAACGGTCAAAGTGTTGGTTTAGTTGCAAATCAACCCAATTGGATGGCTGGCGTTTTGGACAGTAATTCTTCACGTAAAGGAGCTAGATTCGTTCGTTTCTGTGATGCATTCAACATTCCTTTAGTAACATTGGTTGATGTCCCTGGATTTTTACCCGGAACAGGTCAAGAATATAATGGAGTAATTTTACATGGGGCCAAACTACTTTATGCATATGGTGAAGCAACCGTTCCCAAAGTAACAGTTACTTTACGTAAGAGTTATGGAGGATCTCATATTGTAATGAGTTGTAAACAGCTTCGGGGCGACATGAATTATGCATGGCCAACTGCTCAGATTGCAGTTATGGGTGCTGCAGGTGCTGCAGAAATACTTTATGCCAAAGAAGCTAAAGAGCAAGCTGATCCCAAAGCCTTCCTCATTGAAAAAGAAGCTGAATATACTAAATTATTTGCAAATCCATATCAAGCAGCTAAATTCGGTTTTATTGACGATGTCATAGAACCACGTAACACACGTTTTCGTATCATTCGTGCTTTACAGCAATTAGCAACAAAGAAACAAACGGTTCCTGATAAAAAGCACGGTAATATTCCATTATAATTGACTAGTTATTATGAAGAAAAAAAATATAGGAATATTTGCCGTACTGCTACTGATTGCCATGCAATCATTCAGTCAAACAAAAAGCCTTTGCATTAATGAAGTTATGCCATATAACAAATCAGATATTGTTGATGATTATGGCATACATCATCCTTGGATTGAAATCTTCAATACTTCTTTTGCAACTGTTGATATGAGAAGCTGTTTCATCACAAATGATAAGAGTGTTTTAAATCCTAAATTATCAGCGTCCGAGCGTATGAAAATGATGTATCCGATACCTAAAGGAGATGTACATACAGAACTGGCTCCACGTCAATATGCCCTTTTTTATGCTGATGGTTTTCCTAAAAAAGGAAATTTCCATTTAAATTTCACTCTTGATTCGATTCACTCTAACTGGATAGCTCTTTATGATGCTAATGGCTACACTTTAATAGATTCTATTACGATACCTGTATTGCAAGCCAATTGTTCATATGGATTAAAGGACGATGGAATCAAAACTGACGGTTGGGAGATTAAAGGCATTAATGGAAAATATGTTACCCCTAACACTAACAATCGGACTCTTGATTCAAATTTGAAGATTAATAAATTCAAGGAGAAAGATCCATATGGAATCAGTATGGCTATCATAGCTATGAGTGTAGTCTTTTTTTCTTTACTTCTACTATATATAGCTTTTAAAGTTACAGGTAAAATTGGTGCGGATTTAAATCGTAAAAATGCGATGAAAGTTAAAGGTATTACTGATAAAGCTGAAGCTATAGAAAAATCTATTGGTGATGAATCAGGAGATGTTTTTGCAGCTATGGCTATGGCACTTCATGAATATCAAAATAATATCCATGATGTCGAAGACCTACAATTAACCATAAGTAAAATTAAACGCAATTATTCTCCATGGAGTTCAAAAATCTATATGTTGCGTCATAGACCTAAACGCTAATATTAACATCAATTATTAATGAACAATGAAACAGTATAAATATAAAATCAATGGAAATCTTTATAACGTCACGATAAAGGACGTTGAAGAACATATTGCTCATGTTGAAGTAAACGGTACTCCATATGAAGTGGAATTAGATAAACCTGCGCCGAAAATGGCTGCAGCCCCAGTACCGTCAGTTGCCCCTGCAAAACAGAGTGCATCTCAAACAAGTACTTCTTCTATATCACCAGTCGCTCCGAAGTCGTCTTCCAAAGGATCCAGTGTAAAATCACCGCTACCCGGTATTATTAAAGATATAAAAGTCAAGGAAGGTGATATGGTTAAGCGTGGTCAAACCATTCTTATACTCGAAGCTATGAAAATGGAAAACAATATCAATGCCGATAGAGATGGTAAGGTTAGTTCTATTAAAGTTAATAAGGGT
>CAZKSK010000390.1:0-2430 GCA_964555225.1 uncultured Bacteroides sp. | reverse complement strand
CACAACTGTCATAGTAGAAGTCAATAAAAGCACAACGAAAAATAACAATCTTTTCTGCATAGTAATATTTATTTAATTAATAAATATGAATAGACGTTGTCTATTCGGACTTTTTATATATTTACTTTGCAAATTTAATTAATAAATTCCAAATATATGTTACATTTATATTTCATTTTTATCCAAAAACATAAAAAAGTATTTTAGGAATAAAAACAAAATATATAAATAATTAATGGTGTTTATTTAAAAAGAAATTAAAACCTTGTTGTGCAACATATACTCCTAAAAGTATAAATATAGCCCCTATGATTGCAATAAAGGTTATATGCTCATGCAATATAACAGATGCTGAAATTAAAGTCACAACAGGACTTACATATATATAATTCGAAACACAAACGACTCCCAATTTTTTTGATGCAATATTCCATGTAAGATAACAAAGAAAAGATGCTATCAATCCTAAGAAAAGCAAATTTCCCCAAACGATAGGTGATTGAAACATTTTAAATGAAAAATGGACATATTTGTTCATGACTGGAATCAGCGTAAATACTCCATAGAAGAATACCTTTCGAGTAATAAATGAGGAAGAATATTTTCTTCCCATTTTTTTGAGTAACAATCCATAAAAGGCCCACATTAAAGCTCCTACGAAAGCCAACATATCACCCAGTGGATTTATCTTAAAAATAAAATTACCATTATAAACCACAAAGGCTACTCCTATCATAGCAACTATGGAGCCATAAATAATATTATGATCTATACGATAATCATGAGAAAAACAATGTGCAACAATTGCCGTTAAGATAGGCGCCGTAGCTGTAATCAGTGAAACATTCGAAGCTAAAGTAATAGAAAGGGAAGTGTTTTCCGCCATAAAATATAGCGAACCTCCAAAAAGTCCCAATCCTACCATTTGTAATTCATCTTTCCAATTGTCAGCAAAAAGCCGTTTAGGTGAAAAAAAACAAATAAAAATATAAGCTAAGGAAAAACGGCATATTAAAATTTCTACCGGATTGAAACCTGCTAAAAGCAGTAATTTTGTAGATACATAAGTTGTTCCCCATATAATTATGGTAAAAAATGCTAATAAATGATATAAAAACTGCTTTTCCGTCATTATTTACCACGTATAGTTGAGACCCACGCTCAATAGTTCTTTTAATTGAAAATATCCAAAACCAGAGGTTCTGGTTACGCCATCATCAAATCGACCATGAAAAAATAGTTGTGTTGAAATAGATTTAGAAACTGCCAAATTTACTGTGTTTTCCCATTCAGCTTCCACCTTTTTATAATTTGTAAAATAGTAAAAACGAGATTGCCAAGTGATATTATCAACAATAGTCCACTTTGTATTAACTTCTATCTTCGAACCTATGTCATTCAAAAAACTATGTCCGCTTTTCAACCCGAATTGAGTTTCATCGACCCTACTATCACCTACATACCGCAGATTATAGGCACCAGGAGAAAGATAGACGGAAGCCGTAAGTATTTTATTTGTTTTTTTATAATCCATACCAACACTAAAAATCAAATTGGCAGGCGCAAATATGTTTGAATACATTTTAGGATCATTAGATTTATATCCTTCAAAAAATTGAGAATTAAATTCCGCCTGAAATGTATAATACCACGTAGAGACAGCCCTAAAACCTAATTTAGATGTCATTCGGATTAGGTCATTATTCGTTTTAACCTTATGTAAAGTATCCGAACGTGCTGACAGAAAACCTAATTTAAGTTCTAATTTATTATCCCATTGTACTTTCTGTTCATCATTGTAATTAGATTCAAAAGTTAAAGATGAAAGTAATGTATTTGTACTTTCACCACCTTTGTACCAATTACTTGAAATATAATTTTGAGAAAATTGCAAAGAAGCACTACCTGATTTTTTCCAAAAATTTGGTTTTCGCACAATTATATCTTCTTTCAAAGCTGTTGATGATGGTATATGTTTTTTTGCCAAATCAATAACTTTCACTTCTTCAGCATTCTTAATTATATTCTCTCTAAAGTGAGAACGATTCATAATATTACGTTCCGTATTTCTAACTTGTGTGGGATTATTTAAATATGCATATAAAAGTGATTGATCTATGAATTGATTTATCGAATCATTTTTTCTCCCCCAGGAATCAGGAATCAAGGAAAGGATATCAGGTTTTTCATTCTTTTTTATCGGAGACAAAGCACGATTAACAGGACTATAATAATAAGTTAACAGAGCAAACAGACGAAACAAATAAGGATTAGGAGTTTCTTCAGGTATAACTAAAGAATCACATATTATAGCTTCATGGGCTAAAGTATCTGAGAAATGCTTTACTTCTTGTATGCTCAAATCATTATATTTACGAAGTGTTGACTTCAACGATTGAGATAATACTGTAGAAGAAACAAAAATCAAAC
>CAZKSK010000389.1:0-2436 GCA_964555225.1 uncultured Bacteroides sp. | reverse complement strand
TCAACTTAATTCTAATTTTCATGATAATTTCACTAACGATCCGACAAAGGAAAATGGAGTAGAATCTATATTTGAAGTACAGATGCATAACGGTACCAGTTGGATGGGTGGCGATCTTTCAGATTCATGGCGTTGGTGTAATATAGGTTTGCCTGATGGAACTGGTGGATGTTGGTGGAATTTGGCTCCTAATAAAAAAGCCTACAATGAATTCGAAGAAGGCGATCCGCGCCGTTACATGACTTTATGGTGTCCGAATGGGGCTTATTTTACAGCTTCAGATGGAAGTAAAGTTACTTTCGAACAAATGATGGCAAATGTCACGTCAAATAAAGATTATTATGGAACACGTAAGGAATGCCCTGATACGTATATTGCTGATATAGATGATGATTTTAATGATCCTCTCATGCGTTACGCAGATATACTTCTTATGTACGCCGAATGCTTACATGCTTCCGGAAATGACAGTAAAGCAATAACTGATCCTACAGGTCCGAAATATTGGATTCAGCAAGTTCGCAATCGTGCCAATAACATTGTACCGACAGAGCAAAGTCAATTGTGGTATTCTAAATCGAAGGGGACTATACCTACTGTTGACGAATTGATGGAAGAAGCTCCTATTATTAATGGATTTAAAATGGATAATATTATGAATGTAATTCAACATGAACGTTGTGTTGAATTGATGGGAGAGTATTATCGTTATTTTGACTTATTGCGTTGGGGGATGGCGGATAGTAAATATTTGCAACCTCTGAAAGATGCCGGATGGACCGAGAAAGCAATGTATTATCCTTTCCCACAGGAAGAGTTAAATAATAATCCGAATTTAAAAGGAAACGATATGAATTAATCAAAAAAATAGTATTAGGTTAATTTTTAGATAATGAGGGCTTTTCCTTAGAAGCTCTCATTATTTTATTTTTCTCTGTAGCATATGCGTGTGGAGTAATTCCATATAATTCTTTGAAAGCTCTTGAAAAAACTGCAATATCAGTAAATCCGGTGAGTGAGGCTGTTTCAGAAACGTTATATTGTTTACTCGATAACATGGTTGCTGCTTGCTTAAGTCGTACATTTCGTATAAAATTGTGAGGACTTTGGTTCGTTAATTCTTTTAGTTTTCTATATAGATGTACACGGCTGAGGCCTACTTCAGAAGCTATCATATTTACATTCAATTCTGTATTACTAAGATTACGATTGATAACATTCATGATTTTGTCAAGTAATTTATCGTCGATCGATTGTAACTTTTGAACAGGTATTTTATCCTTTTGTTCTTGATTACCGGTAAAGCAATTACGTAAGATTTCATGATTGTGAATGATATTTTTTACTGTTTTTTTTAGAATTTCCAAGTTAAAAGGTTTTGTAATATAGGCTTCAGCTCCAACATCCAGTCCTTCCATATTATCTTCATCACCGTTCTTTGCCGTTAATAGAATAATTGGTATGGAATTAATATTAATATTTTGTTTTATTTTTCTACAGAGAGTAATCCCGTCCATTTCCGGCATCATCACATCGCTTATAACAAGGTCCGGCGTTTTCTTTAAAATTGCAGAAAGAGCCTCTTTCCCGTTAGTACACGCACTCATGTGAAAATCTTTTGAAAATTCATTACAAATGTATTTTCTGATCTCTTCATCATCTTCTACTACAAGTATCCGATATTTGCTTTTGGATTTTGATAGTGCATCTTCTTCAGATATTGCAGTCATCAATTCTTTCGTTTTAGTTACATTTTCATTTTCATTTGTTTGTGCTTTAAATGAAGTCTCTTCCAGTTCATTGGGTTTAAGATGATTCTTATCGGAAGGGATACTTACAATAAAACGGCAGCCTTGACCGTTTGCATTATTTTGTACCAGAATGTTCCCATGGTGTAATTCTACAATGGAACGTGTAAGATGCAAGCCTATACCTGTTCCGATATTGGAATTATTTTGACTATTTTGGATTTGATAAAATCGTTCAAAAATACGACTCATCTCTTTCTCATCAATTATATTTCCAGTATTGGAAACTATAATTTCTATATCTTCTTTTTTATTGAGAATGATGTCTATATTCCCATTTTCAGGTGTATATTTTACAGCATTCGATAGAAGATTTATGATTACTTTATCAAAATTTTTCGGGTCTATCCATGCTACTAATTTTTCAGAATCATGTAAAAAACGAAATTGTATATGTTTGTTATGTATTTGATAATCAAAGGTAGCGTAAATATCCTCAATAAAATCTACCAAGTCAACTTCCTGAAATTTTAGCTTCATCTGTCCTTTGTCAATTTTACGAATATCTAAAAGCTGGTTGACTAAAAGTAATATTCTTTCGGAACTCCGGTAAATCGTTTGGTAATATTTTTGTCTCGTTATATCTTTATCTGTTGTAATTAATTTTTGAAGTGGACTTATTATGAGA
>CAZKSK010000388.1:0-2463 GCA_964555225.1 uncultured Bacteroides sp. | reverse complement strand
TACTAACTCCTTATTCTCAACAAAACCATGCATACCTTGACCAATCATTCGGATTCCTTTTTGAATGGCTTCTTCGAAAGTACGACCAATAGCCATTACTTCTCCTACCGATTTCATACTAGAACCTAATTCACGGTCAACTCCACGAAATTTCCCTAAATCCCAACGAGGTATTTTGCATACCACATAGTCTAAGGCTGGTTCAAAAAAAGCTGATGTAGTTTTAGTAACTGAATTTTTAAGTTCAAATAAGCCATATCCTAACCCCAATTTCGCAGCTACAAATGCTAACGGATAGCCTGTAGCCTTTGATGCCAATGCAGAAGAACGACTCAAACGAGCATTCACTTCTATAACACGATAGTCTTCCGATCCTGGATCAAAGGCATATTGCACATTACATTCACCTACAATACCTATATGACGAATAATTCGTATAGAAAGTTCACGTAACTTATGATATTCCCGATTTGTTAAGGTCTGCGATGGAGCAATAACTATACTTTCTCCTGTATGTATTCCCAAAGGATCAAAATTTTCCATATTACAAACAGTAATACAATTATCATAAGAATCACGTACTACCTCATATTCTATTTCCTTCCAACCTTTCAAACTTTTTTCGACCAAAACTTGTGGAGAAAAAGAAAAAGCCTTTTCTGCTAAGCGATTTAATTCTTCTTCATTATCGCAAAAGCCGGAACCTAATCCCCCAAGAGCATATGCGGCACGAATGATCACCGGATAGCCCAATTTTTTGGCAGCACGACGAGCATTTTCTATGGTTTCTACAGCTTCACTATTTATTGTTTTTACTTTTATTTCATCTAATTTTTTGACAAAGAGTTCTCGATCTTCTGTATCTATAATGGCTTGCACAGGAGTTCCTAGAACTTCAACATTATTATCCTTCAATATGCCCTTTTTATAAAGAGCTACACCACAATTAAGTGCTGTCTGTCCTCCAAAAGACAGTAAAATACCATCCGGTTTTTCCTTTTTAATAACTTTTTCAACAAAAAAAGGAGTAACTGGCAAAAAATAAATTTGATCGGCAACGCCATCACTAGTCTGCACTGTAGCTATATTCGGATTTATCAAAACTGTTTGAATACCTTCTTCCTTCAAAGCTTTCAGAGCTTGCGAACCGGAATAATCGAATTCGCCAGCTTCTCCAATCTTTAAAGCTCCAGAGCCTAATAGCAAAACTTTCTTTATATTATCTTTCATATCGATTCCACATTTTTAAGGATTAGAGTAATTTCACAAAATCATCAAACAAAAATTCAGTATCAGTTGGTCCACTCGCCGCTTCGGGATGAAACTGAGCAGAAAACCAAGGATTTGTCTTATGTTTTATTCCTTCATTGGAATTATCATTCATATTAATAAAAAGCGACACCCAATCCGCACCAAGAGTATTATTATCCACCGCATAACCATGATTTTGGCTCGTAATAAAGCATTTATTTGTTCCAACCATTCTCACAGGTTGGTTATGACTTCTATGACCGTACTTCAATTTATAGACCTCGGCTCCTCCTGCTTTAGCCAATAATTGGTTACCCATACAAATACCAAAAGTCGGCTTTACCTCTTTCTGGAAAGATTTGCGGATATTTTGTACTGCTACATCGCATGTATTTGGATCTCCCGGACCATTTGTTATAAAAAGTCCATCATACTTCATTTCATTAAAATCATAATCCCAAGGAACACGAATTACTGTTACATCACGTTTTAATAAACAACGAATTATATTGTTCTTCACCCCACAATCTACCAATAATACTCTTTTCTTTTCAGGACCTTCATTATATCTTATTATTTCCTTGCAAGAAACTTTATCAACATAATTAATCCCTGCATATTCCGCTTCCGGTACATTATTCGGTTCATCATCAAAAACAATTTTGCCCATCATAACACCATGCTCACGTAATACCTTTGTTAATTCACGAGTATCAATACCTGTAATACCAGGAACATGTTCACGTTTCAACCAATTAGCAAGGCTTTCCACCGCATTCCAGTGGCTATATTCAAAACTATAATCGCTTACAATAATTGCTTCTGCATGAATCTTTTCACTTTCCATAAAAGTAGCGAGCCCATTCGGTTCAATAGAGAAGGGAGGTACACCATAGTTACCTACTAAAGGATAAGTCAACGTCATAAGCTGTCCTGCATACGAAGGATCAGTCAAACTTTCAGGATAACCAGTCATGGCTGTATTAAAAACGACTTCACCTGCTACAGGTTTTTCAAAGCCGAACGACTGTCCGCGAAATCGGGTGCCGTCATCAAGAATTAGAGTTACATTTCTCATTACTGATATAATTGTTCTATTTAGAATTGATATACTTGTTCTATATAATTAATAAATGCATCATTCACCATTTTCACTCCTCCCGGAGTAGGATAATCACCACTAAAGTACCAATCTCCAAGGTGACTAGGACA
>CAZKSK010000387.1:0-2466 GCA_964555225.1 uncultured Bacteroides sp. | reverse complement strand
CCATTTGGTGGGACAAAATATTCAGCTCTATATCCGAAAATACCTTCAAATAAATCTAGCCCATCTCGAATTATGTCTGAATATTCTTCGAGGAGCTCTCCATCTAAAAATCCGAATGCAGCTTGAAATCGTTTTACTTCAACTGGGCCATAAGCTCTTTTATAGCCCCAAAACCCATGATCAAAAGCCAATCGTGTATCCCAGTCTCCATCATGCAGACTTTTTAGCCAGAGTGGTACATTTAGATGTTCTCTTCCATGATACTGAGGAATGAAGATACCTGAGTTCATTCCTTCTTTCCAATAATTATATACCTTGTCATCACCATAATACCTCATTAAGGTCTCGGTAAACGGTTCATAGAAATATTGGGAATAGCCTGATTCTCGAATTTTATCGAAAGCCGGATTAGCCACAATACACATTGCAGTGAATACTGGTTGATGATTATTCCTATCCCGAAAACTACTTAAGGTTTCGAATAATGCTAATAAATCCGATGGGCTAGCTAACGTGTCATACAAGTTAAATCGATAAGAATCTCCGGAAGTTAAATCCAATCCTCTTTTTTGAAGTATGTTAAAAACCTTGGATGAGGGCATGCGAATACTTCCCCAGTCGTCGGATTCAAAAACTATTATTTTTCTTGTAGTTGTAAATCCAGCAATGTTTTTAAAATTAGATCTCAAATGGCTAAATAAGGACCTCATCACTTTCTATAAAAGCATTAATGTATAAAATATTATTGTCATTCTTGTCTGATTCGCTATTAAACAATTTATTTTCTTAGGAAGGCATTTTTAAAGATTTCTAATTGGGCTGATGGATTATAATATTTATCAATCCTTGAATAACAGTCTTTTATAAGTTTTGTAGTCTTAACTGAATGGTTTTTAAGCCAACCCCTAATGGTATTTTTCAGGTCTTCAATGTTCCCTTCTTCAAAGAAGTCTCCTGTTATTCCTTCTTGAATTACCTCTACTTCGGGTCCTTGATTATATATGTTATGATGTGTTATTACCGGTGTGCCAAATGAAAGAGAATGTATAGCTGTAAGTCCAATATTTCCTGGCGAAACACATAATGTAGCATTTGAGATTAATTTGCCAATTTCCACTTCATCGTAACATGGACCAAAAAAATAAATCTGGTTTAGAATTCCTTCTGCTAAAGATTTAAGAAATAGAAGCATAGGTCCATCACCAATAAAGATTAAGTTTATTCTTTCCCCTTCTTCATTCAGCATTTTTGCAGCTCCAATTAAAAGATCAAGTTTCTTAGATGCAATCAGCCGTCCGATAAATATTATGACTGGTAAGTCTGGGTCATTAAAAAATGCTCTGCTTCTATAAAAATTCAAATCAACGACGGTATCTCTCAATTGAAAATGTTGCATGTAATTAAGAGAATTATAAACTACATATAATCTACTCGCTTTAAATCCATATTCCATCATTTTATTCCTTGCATAATTACCATACAAAAAATGATAATCAGCAGTTTTTAAGAATGCCTTCCTAAAAATGAATTTCACATTTGATTCACCACCATAGAAGCCATGCCCCCAATAATATATAGGTATCCTCTTAATTCTTGCTATAATTGCGCAAATCCAGGTTGAAATAACATACATATCACCCAAAAACATAATACTATCCCAATGTCCATGAAGCACTTCTCTTACTACTCCTCGTTGCCAAAATAGTACTTTACCGATCCATAAATTTTTTAAAATATTTATTCTTGCTCGGTAATCATTCCAAAAATGATCATTAAAATCTATTTCTATTATGCTGTTTTTCGAAATACTACCAAAGAAAAAATGAATCTCGAATTGAGATTCACTTATTAGCGTTTTCCATAGACTCTGTCTATAATGTGGAGCAATATTCGTGAAATAAGCTATTCTCATTACCTCCTGACTTTAAGACAAGCATTCGAACTTAATTGTTCCTTAACAACATCTGATAGGTCTTGACAATGATTTTTGTAATCAAACTTTGCCTTTGCAAGTCGTCTTCCATTTTCACCAATGTCTTGGCTTTGACCTGGATTATTCACAACATAATTAATCATCTCAGCAATTCTATTTGAGTCATTTGGTGGTATCTCTATATAATTAACCTTATCGACTAGATACTTTGACATCTCTCCGATGCTTGTTGCTAGTACAGGCACTCCAAGCGCAAGATATTCGCCCAATCTAGTGGCAAAATTATATCTATTTTGAAGGCTGTTAACCTTATTTAAAATTACCATCTCCGAATAATGCTGGAAAGACAAGAGAGTTAGCTCGTCAAGTGCTCCTAAGAAATGTACGAAACCCTGGAGATTAAATTCGTTAATTAAATCATTAACTCTTCTCAAAGTATCTCTTGTGGTAGAGCTCAACGTTATATATAAATGAATAGATGTGTTATTGTTATGATTTATTATTCCAATTGCTCTAAGGACGGCTGAGATACC
>CAZKSK010000386.1:0-2469 GCA_964555225.1 uncultured Bacteroides sp. | reverse complement strand
GGAGGAGCTTCTTCCGCTACGACTGATGAAAATTCATTGTATAAAGCCGAGGCTAGTTTTATGCGTGCTTGGTGTTATGACCAATTAGCCGTTTTTTATGGTGGCGTTCCTTTGACTTTAGAACCGGTATCATCTGCTAAAACAGATTATACACGTGCTTCTTTGAGTGATGTAAATAATCAGATTCTTACTGATTTGACTTTTGCTGTTTCGAATTTACCGGAACCGGATGCTGTAGAAAATGGTAGTCGGGTTAATAAGTATTCTGCCTATCAATTGTTGGCAGAGGTCTATATTCGTACAGGAGCTTATCAAAAAGCAGTAGATGCTTGTAATTCTATTATTAATTCAGGCGAGTTCTCTTTGAATGAAGTAAAACGTTCTAGTCTGAGTTACAGTGATTATTATCATGATATGTTTGTACAGGGTTATATGCGTCGTTCCGAAGGAAATAAAGAGACTATTTGGAATTATGAAAGCGAAAATAATAATAGTGTAACAGGTGGTCAATCCGGTTCTTTTCAGCAACGTCGTTGTTGGGTCGCAGCATATTATCAGTATTCGACAAAAGGACTGAATCTTTGTGATTCTTTAGGAGGTCGTGGCTTAGCTCGTATGCGCTTAAGCAGCTATATGCGTAATTTGTATAAGATACCGGGAGATGTTCGTAATTCCCAAGCAAATATTCATCGTGATTTTTATGTCGATGGAGTGAAATTCGTAGGAACAGATGCGGTTAATGATTCTATTTATAAAATTCCTGCTTATTGTACAAAATGGAATTGCTTTGATCCGAATGATACATTTGGATATTCGGCTGTTCATGATGTTCCTATGATGCGTTTTGGTGAGGTCTATTTGTTACTGGCAGAAGCTTATCTTGATTTAAATAATACAAGTGCGGCTGCTACGGCAATTAATGTACTTCGTACTCGCGCCTTTGGAAGTTCAAGTTTAGGTCAAGTTTCAGCATCTGATATTAATCTTGATTTTATTCTAGACGAGCGTGCTCGTGAATTTATCGGTGAAGAAAATCGTCGTTATACTTTGATGCGTACAGGTCAGTTGAAAGAACGTGCTTTGATAAATAAGGATTTTGTTGCAGCGGGTAATGCAAAATCAAATACTCAGTTGGAAGCTACTTATGCAATCAGTGGTACAGATAATATTCAAAATCTATGGCCGATACCTCAGACGGAGATTGATTTGAATAAAGATGCAACATTAGAACAGAATCCGGGATATTAAAAACAGATTTAATCTTATAATTAAATTTAAATGCCACTTGCTGGTTGGTTGGCAGGTGGCATTTTTTTGCGAGTAAACTCAAATTGTATTACTTTTGAAACTGTTTTTATGAAGATGAAAGAAATGAGACAAACAGTCAAAATTATATTAGTGACGGTGTTGTTCTATGTCGTCCTTTGTCCAAACTTATCTGCTCAAAAATTGGTAAAAGTAGGAGACGGGTATAGTGAAACGTCTGTAAACACGACCGTGTTTCGGACGAACTCTTTGACTACAAAGGGAAATACTCAGTTTATCGCTTTTTATGATGAAAGCGGATATCTTACTGTTGGTAAGAGACAATTGTGCAGTGATAAATGGACGGTTGTTCATTCTTCTTATAAGGGCAACTGTAAAGATGCCCATAATGTCATAAGTATAGGTATTGACGGCGATGGTTATTTACATGTAGCATTTAATCATCATAATACAAGATTGCATTATTGTAAAAGTATAGCTCCATATTCTCTTCAATTAGGTACAATGCAGCCGATGACTGGTGATGACGAGAACAATGTAACCTATCCGGAATTTTATACATTAAAAAATGGCGATTTATTGTTTGTTTATCGTTCAGGGATGTCTGGAAAGGGAAATTTGGTGATGAACCGGTATGATGTACGCCAAGCTAAATGGTTTCGTGTTCAAGATGTGTTGATAGATGGAGAAGGAAAACGAAATGCTTATTGGCAAATGTGCGTAGATGTTAAAGGAACTATTCATCTCTCATGGGTATGGCGCGAAACACCGTCAGTAGAAACTAATCATGATTTATGTTATGCACGTTCTTTGGATGGAGGTAAAAGCTGGGAAAAATCTACAGGTGAAAAGTATAAATTACCAATTAATGCAGCTAATGCTGAGTATGCTTTCAGAATTCCACAAAAAAGTGAGTTGATTAATCAGACATGCATTACAGCTGATGAAGCTGGGAATCCTTATATTGCATCTTATTGGAGGAGTCAGGGAAGTAGAATACCTCAGTATAGATTGATATGGGTAGACCATAGGAAATGGAAATCGGTTAAGGTTTTTAATAGAAAAATGGCTTTTTCTTTGAATGGCGGTGGAACTAAAATGATTCCTATTTCACGCCCGCGTTTGGCTGTTTCTCAAAAAGGAAACTCTGTTGAGATCTTTTATTTTTTTCGTGATACAGAAAGAGGTAGTAAGGTCTCGATG
>CAZKSK010000385.1:0-2473 GCA_964555225.1 uncultured Bacteroides sp. | reverse complement strand
CAATAGTCAACTGTCTTACATCAGAATATCTTCTTATTTTTCTACCGGTTAAATCTGTAACATATAAGGCTTCAGCTTGTAAATGTTGAGGTACGTTTAACGTACTTCCGTCATTTTCTATAAGGAGACCATCATCAGTACCTACATGATAAAATTGGGTTGCTTGACTTTCATTTCCGAAACGGTCTACAGCTGTGATGGCAAAATATAAGAACGGGGATTGATCCTCTGGAATATTATAAGTAAAACTAGTCCCATATAAGTCGGCTGTAATAATATTATCTGCAAGGTTTATATTTACAGGAGCGTGTTTCGATGCATAAATATTGTATCTTATTTCAGCGTCTGGAGTATTATCTTTTGATGTATCCCAATGTAATTTTACTAGGCGTCCAGTTCTGTAGATAGACAAGTTCTCAGGACGGGTCGGAGGTATACTATCCAGCCATTTCATTGGAGGAATAAGAGATGGTGATGCATAAAGATCTTTATGAAGTAAGTCATAAATTCCTTTTACATTGCGTGTTATGTATTTTGCACGAAAATGAGCTTGTCCTTGTACACCCATCTGACGCAGAACGTTGATTTGGCGCTCAATTTCGCCTATTGGCCAATTGGCATCCTCAAGGAAGTAGTCTCCTAGTCCGGGAAATACGAACCTACCGTATCTTTTTTCTTGCCAATCAAGTGCGAAGGGATAAAAGTTATTATCTTTAAAATACATCATGGGAAAAATAATATCTTGAATTCCTTCACGCAGCCATTCCTGAGGATCTTGGTAAACCACATGATAAGCATTGAATCCTTTGGAAGAATATCGGGAAGTATCTTTATATTTGCCAACAGGTGAAGAACTTACTTTTACCCATGGCTTTATTTTTTTGACATCTTGATATACTTCACGTACGATAGCTGTGATATTGTCTCTTTTCCATTGATGGTATTCTACACCGTTTCCATATTTTGCGAATGTACGGCGATCATTAAATCTTACATGAGTATCAGGATATCTTATGTAATCAAGATGTATACCGTCAATATCGTATTTTTTAGTTATTTCACAAGCTATTTTGGCTATATATTCTTTAGTTTCAGGAACTCCCGGATTCATGTAATAACATCCGCTTGCTAAAATAATTAGTTCTGGATTGGTACGGGTAACCGATTTTTGTCCTAAAGCGGTAATGTGCTTAGCCCCCCCAATAGGCATACACCCTAACCATGCGTGAACTTCCATACCTCTTTTATGGCATTCATCAACGGCAAATTGAAAAGGGTCATATCCCGGATATTTGCCGGTTGTTCCTGTAAAGCATTCATCCCATGTTTCGATATCCGATTCATAAAAAGCATCACCTCGTGCATGTGCATGCAGAAGAATCGTATTGAAATTTGCTTCTTTTAATTTATCAAGCATCTGACAAAGTTCTTTTTTTTGTTTCTCTATTTCTGATGGGGAATTGGCTTTAATTGTTGGCCAGTCTAAGCCATAAAGAGATGTAAGCCAAGCAGCTCTTAATTCGTATTTGGGTGATATATCTTGTGCTATGATATTTTGTTCCAAAAGGAAACAAAAAAATCCTATTATGAATATTTTTTGCATTTTTGTCTATTTATAAGGGTTGCAAAGTTATGGAATTTGGATTTATTATTGAAACATTTGAAAAATATTATTCTTTTATGATGATATTTCATTAATTTTGCGAATAGAATAAAATGTAAAAGTATGATTAGTTTTACAATATCACTTATTTTATTGGTTATCGGTTATTTTGTTTATGGTCGTTATATTTCACATATGTTCGGTCCGGATAATCGAGAGACTCCGGCCATAGCTAACGCTGACGGAGTTGATTTTGTAGTAATGCCAACGTGGAAGGTCTACATGATTCAGTTTCTTAATATTGCAGGTACTGGGCCTATTTTCGGTGCAATTATGGGAGCCATGTTCGGCCCATCTTCTTTTCTTTGGATCGTCTTCGGTTGTATTTTTGGAGGAGCAGTTCATGATTACTTGAGTGGAATGCTTTCAATGAGGCATAATGGAGTAGGTCTACCTGAAATTATTGGACAGTATTTGGGTAAAAACGCAAAAAAAGTAATGTTGGTCTTTTGTGTTGCACTTCTTTCTTTGGTTGGAGTCGTTTTTGTTTTTAGTCCTGCTCTTTTGTTGGCTGAGTTAACTCCGAATTATATGGATGTAATGTTTTGGGTCATCGTAATTTTTGTTTATTATATATTTGCAACAATGCTTCCTATAGACAAAATTATTGGTAAGATATATCCGTTATTTGCTTTTGCATTATTGTTTATGGCAGCAGGGTTATTGATTATGCTTTATATTTATCATCCTGCAATTCCTGAAGTATGGGATGGGCTTCAAAATCGAAATCCTGACCATTCACAACCCATTTTCCCATGTTTGTTTATAACAATAGCCTGTGGTGCGATTTCCGGATTTCATGGGACTCAA
>CAZKSK010000384.1:0-2478 GCA_964555225.1 uncultured Bacteroides sp. | reverse complement strand
GAGGGGCGCGCACAAACCGCGCCAATGACGCCTCGCAGGTTAACACAAAGTTGGGCGGACGCCTTCGGCGCTAAACAAAAATAATTAAGAGATTTTATTATGAATGAAATACTAACAAAAATTATCAAATTCGCTCAAACTCAAAAAGATATTCAATACGTAATACAAAATGGATCACGAGTAAATCCTTCTGTTACTCCAGATGTATACGCTGATTATGATATAATATTTGGATGTAAAAATACTCAAAAATATATTGACAATACAGAATGGATGAATGAATTCGGTGAGCTTTTAATATTGCAGCATAATGAATTTCTGGAAAATAATTTATGCTGGCCTATTTTTCTTATGCAGTTTAAATCTGGTTTACGTATTGATCTTCAGTTTTATCCAGGAAATGCAAACGATAAATATCATGAGGATAGTCTTTCAAAAATATTACTTGATAAAGAAAATGCATTTTCCGAGAGATTTATACCTTCAGAAGAAACATATATAGTCAGAAAACCAGAGAAAAAAGCATATGTGAATGAACTCAATGATTTCTGGTGGTGCGTTATTAATGTTGGTAAGGGATTGGCAAGAAATGAATTGACGTATAGTAAGTTTATGTATGAATCAATTGTACGGGAAAGCTTTTTGAATATAGTTAGTTGGTATGTGAGTTCAAAAAATAACTGGAATATAAATACTGGAAAGTATGGAAAGTTTTTATCAAAATACGCTGACAAAGTGATATGGGAACGAGTAGAAAAAACATACTATACTGATTCCTACGATGTTTTCTGGGAATCTCTATTTCAGTCTTGTGAGCTGGTAAAGATGATTGATAGTTTTTTACGAAAAGAACTATCAATAAGTGAAAAAAAAGAAGATGCGGACGGAATAACAAGATTTCTGGAAAAAATAAAGAACGGTGAAATGGAAGTTAAGCGCCCAACAACTAGTTCAACCTGACATTGCTATTGTCATACTTTTTGCAGTCGTCGCTACGCTCCTTGGCAAAAAGTACGCCAATTGACGCAATGCAGGTTAACTAAATGTTGGATGGACGCCTTCGGCGCAGAACTATTAAAGGAATTTTATGAAGAATAAAAACAATGAGTCTAGCTACTTAAATCGCAATTTCATTTTGTTAACTCAAGGAAATTTCGTTTCCGCAATAGGAACTGTCTTATATGGAATTGCTATTGGGTTTTGGATTATGAGTAAAACTAATTCTGCTACATTGACGAGTATTGCTTCAGCTACAGTCGTAATACCAGGTCTATTTTTCGGTCCTATTGCTGGTGTAATTATAGATAGGATTGATAAAAAAGTTGTATTAGTTTGGACTGATATGATAGCTGGTGTAACTATTCTATTTGTTACAATTCTTGCATTTATTGGAAGATTACAAATATGGCAAGCTATGATTGCTGGTTTGATAGTTGGTATAACTGAAGTTTTTGCAATCCCCGCTGCCCGCGCTGCGCTTCCCGCACTTGTTCCTGCTGAATCCCTGTCAAAGGCAAACGCCGCATATTCGGCAGCTTTTACAACTTCATCTGTTACTGGAAGATCTTTAGGTGGTATCCTATATCAAATTATTGGCGGGCCATATCTTTTCTTGTTAAATGGGATTTCATATATATATTGTGCGATCTCGGAGATGTTCGTATGTAATATGCCTGTAAATAAAACTAACAAAAAAAGTAAAAGTATGAAGAATGATTTTATTGAAGGCGCAAAGCTCTTGAATTCTATTGATGGTTTGATGCAAGTATTTATTATTATTGCCTTTTTAAACTTTTTTGGGATTGCAGTATTTACTTTATATTTACCATTTTTTTATAGAACACCAGGGTTAGAGCCTATTGGTTATGGTATTGTTATGGCTTGTAGTACAAGTGGTGCATTATTAGGACAATTATTCTATTCAGTAGTTAAAATTAAAGAGGAATATTTTCCATATATTTTTAGTTTATCTGGATTAGTAAGTAATTTATTAATAATAATATTTCCACTTTTCAATAATGTATATATTTTATCTATTATCATCTTTCTATCTGGTTTAACCGCATCTGGTATTAATATTGTTTTGAACACATCATTACAAAAATCAATTCCAAAAGAATACCACGGTAGAATTTTTTCTTTTGTAGGTATGATAGGTGGGGCATTAATCCCGTTAGGAATGATTATTGCAGGTACTCTAGCTGATATATTTGATGTTAAATACCTAATTTCATTCTGTGGTGCTGTTATCTCATTGCTATTTTTTATATCATCATGTAACAATTCAGTTAAATCCTTTTTGCTCTCACAGAATATAGAAAAGCACCCAACAATCGCTTCAAGCTGACAAAGCTATGTCACGGTATCGTGCTATCGCTTCGCTCTGCACGAACCGCGCCATATACGCTTTGCAGCTTAAGCGTATGTTAGATATATTGGCTAGTTGTAACGTCGATAAAAAAGATATTCAGATAGAGT
>CAZKSK010000383.1:0-2481 GCA_964555225.1 uncultured Bacteroides sp. | reverse complement strand
AACTGATTCTACCCGAATATCAGGACAATAACCGGTCCTGATGGTAAATTTGAATTACCTGCCCCCAAAGGGAAAGAGTATGTACTTCAACTGTCATACATCGGATATGAAAGCATGAAAAAAGTATGCAGAACCGGTAATGTGGGTAATATTATTCTAAAAGAGAGTGTGCAACAGTTAAAGGAAGTGCTTGTCACACCGCAGACATTGAAGACCTTTGGCAACAAAGACCAAATATTACTTACCGAAAGTGCCAAAAAAATAGGAAACAATGCCTTCGATGCTATTGAAAGCCTTCCGCAGTTCAAGAAAAATATAGGAAGCGACGATCTTCTTACTGCCGACAATAAATCTATTTTGGTCCTGATCGACGGGATAAGAAGTACATCGAGAGACTTGTTAGTATTGAAAGCAAACGACATAAAAAACATTACGTTTTACAGTAATCCTCCGGCAAGATATGCCCACGAGAATATCGGGGCGGTGATTGATGTCATCACGAAAAGAAGATCCGACAGACAATACAGAGTGTCTTTGAATACGAAAAACGGAGTTACTACGGGATACGGCACTAATGTGCTGTCTTTGTCATATAGAGATTCCTTGAATATGGTTTCGGCAACTTATTTTATTGATTATAGAGATTTGAATAAAAATCTGATGAACAACAATTATGAATATAATGATAGCAAAAACACGTACAAAGGTCTTTCCGGCAGTTATGTGGGGCAATATCATATCGGACAATTCATATACCAGAGAAATCAGGGGAAGAATCTATGGAATATAAAGACTAATATCATAAAATCACCTTCAACTCAAAAGTATATGCAGGAGATTATCGGTCAAGACAAAGAAACGATTGAAGACGGTACCAACAGCAGAAAACTGAAAAGTAATTATACTGCATATTCCGCCGACCTTTACTATACGCATACATTTACGGACAAACGTTCTCTTTCCCTTAATGCGGTAAATACCTATTACACCTCTTCGTCGGACAATAACCTGTATGGCAATGGCGCCAACTATTCTTTTGAAAATCACATCGACAATAATTCTTATTCAATCATAGGCGAAGCTCTCTATTGCGACAAAGTTTATAAGGGCGATTTCAACGTGGGTGCTTACTATCAATACAAGAATCTGAATCAGACGTATAATTCTCTTGATAAATCATCGTTAAACACGCAAAAGGAATATGTTTATACTGATTATAGCAATACCTTGGGTAAGATTTCCTATAATGCGGGTATCGGTTTTGAAAACAATCGATATAAAACGGTTACCGACAGAATCTATAATTATTTTATATTCAGGCCCTCATTGGCATTGAATATGGAGTATAACAAACATTCCTCCATGAGACTGACTGCATCCGTAAAATCCGCTCTTCCCAGCGTGGGTGACTTAACAAACAGTAAGGTCACGATAGATGAACATTACTACAGTCAGGGTAATACCGAACTTAAACCCAATTATTATTACGATACCGATTTGTCTTATCAATATACATCACCGGATGGCACATGGTATGTGAATCCTTCTTTATCCTATACCTATTCTCCTCATAAAAATGTTCCCGTCTTGCATATGGATGGAGATGATGTAATCCAATGTCTGACAAAAGTCGATGATGTTCAGGAATTATGCGGCGGACTGTCCATCAGCTATAAACCGATAAAGTGGATGACAATCAAACCTTACTACAATTATATCTATTCCTGGTTCAATACTCCCAATCAATCGATTTATCACGGTCAGCACAATGCAGGAATCGAATTGCAATTCCTTCCGGGAGAATGGCAGATCATGTGGTATGGGAACTTCCCTACGACATCTGTCAATGGAGACATTTTCGATAAAAACGGGTTTCAAATGTTGACATCTGTGCTATGGAAACATAAATCGATTTCTCTGGGTGCCGAATTGATCTATAACGAAAAGCCGGATAAAGTTTATTCGAAAATCAATGGTTTCAGTTTCTATGAAGAAACCAGATGGAATAATTTCAGAAATCTGGTCGATATAAAGTTCACCTATTATTTTGTTAAAGGTAAATCGCGCAACCGACAAAGAAAGCTGATTTCGAACAGTGACAATGATTCCGGTTTAACGAAATATAATACAGCAAAATAATCCTATTTAGAGATTCATCAAGCACCTGATTATCCGATTAACTAAGTTCGGTGAGATATAGGAACACCGATAATAAAATTAAATAGAGATAGATAAAAAGCGTAAAATTTTCTGATATGTAATTTTTTTTTGTTTTACTTTGTAGTAAATTTAGTAAAGGACCAATAAATGTAGAAGGCAATGAAAAAGATTTATATTATAGCGTTTTTGGGATTATTCCTTGCGATGCCTGCTCTTGCCCAGTATAGATACGGCAATCGTTCATCCCGTGGTAATTACAGAACGAAAAAGGTTTATAGAAGCAATTCATGGCATAATGATGACAATACATATTACGGGCTC
>CAZKSK010000382.1:0-2484 GCA_964555225.1 uncultured Bacteroides sp. | reverse complement strand
GTCTTTAAACGGATTGGGTTGAAAAACGGATTCTTTGGTCTCCGTATTATAAAAGACAAAATAGGAACAGCGACCAAACCGAGGATCAATAATGCTGTCAGACGAATTCCCTGTACTTGTAATGGCGACAATCATAACGAACGGATTTATCTATTAGAGTTCTCTGTATTTAATGTATTTGCATCGTTATCTTTTTCCGGATTATCACAATTTTGGATGTTGCGACTTCCGCATAAAGCGCATTCCCTGGCCAGTCCATCATCAAACGGGTAGTTAAAATAACAATTACAAGACTTACAGGTATACCAATCGTTATTAAAAACAACTTTTCCCCCTTCAATGATCAGCCTCTTCCCTTCTACAAACGCCTGAGCAATTTTATTCCTTGCAGAAGTGTAGATTCTACTCAGCGTAGGGCGCGAAACGTTCATATAAACAGAGGCCTCCTGTTGAGAAAGTTTCTCGTAATCGCACAACCGGATGGATTCATATTCTTCGTAATGCAGAAAAACAGAGCCGGATACCTTCTTGTCGGGTAAAAAACCATACGGTTTAAAACCAGACACAACCGGGTGGTGGTTGATTTTTCGGATTAATTTGGGACGAGGAGACATAGTGAACAGTTTTATTGGCAAATATAATGAACATTTGTTCGCTACACAAATTGGTATACATAATTTGGCGCATAAAAAAAGAGCAATTTAAATTGCTCTTTTTTAGTTACCTGCTGGCCCTATCGGGACCAGGATTGAGGTATGTCAGTATTTGTCCGCTAAGTTGAAGGAGAGATATTTCACATAATTTTGTTGCGTATTCGGCTATGGACTGCCTTTCTTCTGCTTCAAGCAGGCTGTTCTGGGCCTCGCGAAGTTCTATTCCCGAAAGATCACCCAATTTATACCGGTCGATGGCAATACTATAGTTCTCTTGCGCCACAGCCTGGTTTTCTTTTTCCAGCTTCCACAGTTCCAGGTTGTTCTTATAGGCCATCCATAAGTTGCTTAGATCGGCCCGAAGAGATAATTCAAGTTCCTGCATGCGCAGTTCTTTATTCTGAATCTCAAGTCTGGCATTGCGTTGTTCCCGTCGTTTATTAAACCCGTCAAACAAGTTTATTCCGATGGTAACCCCGTAATTTAATCCCAATCGCTGCTGCAGGTCGGTTGTCCCAACTTCGTACCAATTAGCGGTGTATCCGTAACCGGCATTCAGTTTTACGTAGGGATAGTTCCGGCTTTTAGCCTTCTTGTAATCCAGCTCCGAAAGCGTACGGTTCTTCTGGGCGGCCAATAAGGATGTATTCGCTTCCAATGTAAGCTTCCACAGTTCGGCTTCCTCTAAGAATGGATTGGGATAGATAACAGAATCCTGCAATTGAATTTCACTTCCTACATTTTCGAGAGCCATTAACTCGTTAAGCCGGATGTTAGACGTGTGGACTGCTTCAAACTGGGTAAGTAGTTTAGAACTATCCGCGTTAAAGTCGACCTGTGCCTGTTGCAGATCCAGGCGAGACATGGAACCCAGCGAATAACGCTCGGCCACAATGCGAAGGCGCTCCTTGGAGAGATCGACCGACGAGCGTAAATTCTTCAAACGTATCTTCTGACGAATCAAATTGTAATATTCGCTGGTAAGGTTTGCCACAAAATCTTCGATGGTCATACGCGTATTCAATTCCCCCATTAGCTGCAACTCTTTCAGCTTAGTATATGTAGCCTGAATACCGAAACCATCAAACACCGTCCAGTTCAAGCTTAAGCCTGCATTAGCCGTTTCAGTGGATACCCCGTTACTTTTCTCGATAGTACCATCTGTAAGGGTAGAACGCGTATTGTTGTTAACTCCGCTGTAGCCGCCTGTCAGATCGAGGGTGGGCAGATAACCGGCATTGCCCGGAGTGGCATTGTTGGCACTTTGCTGTTGTTCGTTCTTAACAATGCGGATGGCATAATTCTTTTCAAGTCCGGTTTCTATGCATTTCTTAAGACTGAAAACTTCCTGCCCTTTACCATTCATTGCAAAGGAACAGACTATCAGGGAAGCAAATATATATTTTCTCATCATTGTTCAGTTGTAGTATGTTTTCTTTTGGTTGAGACATAACTGTACACGGTAGGCACAATGTACAATGTAAGCAGCGTGGAGATAAGCATACCTCCCACAACAGAGATACCCATGGCAATACGGCTGTTGGCACCTTCGCCGGAAGCAAAAACCAATGGAACCAGACCAAGAATGGTCGAGATACTTGTCATCAGAATAGGACGTAACCGCTGTTCGGCAGCAGATTGTATAGCCTCCATTTTAGGGATTCCGGACTCCTGCCGCTGATTTGCAAACTCCACAATCAGAATACCGTTTTTAGCCACCAGACCGATCAGCATGATCATCCCGATCTGACTGAAAATATTCATGGTCACCCCACTGAACATCATGAATATTTTCAGTCAGATCGGGATGATCATGCTGATCGGTCTGGTG
>CAZKSK010000381.1:0-2492 GCA_964555225.1 uncultured Bacteroides sp. | reverse complement strand
TATAATAATATTAGGGTCCAAAAAGGATATTTTTTCAAAATCCAAAATGCATTCTTCTACACCATCAATTGTTAAAATTCCATATATGTTTGAGTTTCGTAAAAAGATGGTTTTATTACTTTGGAAGGGATAAATCTTATTATATCTGCATTCTGTTTGAAACTTTCCAGATAATGTAACTATCCCATATAAATTGCCAATCATAACTATAAAAAAATCCGAGAAAATAGTGGGAAAAACCTTATCAAAGATTGGCGAAAATATTTTCTGACCAGAGAATGTGAATAGCCCATATTTATTACTAGTGGTTACAACTACAGCATTGCCGCAAAGGTCAATGCCATCATATTCCTCTTTAGAGTCCAAATAAGATGAAGGCGAATATAATTTCCAGAAAGAACCTTCTTTTACTTTATAAATATCTGTTGCAATGTACTCGATCGCATTATAAATAGGCCTGGTACATTCTTCACATTCACAATTAGCAACACCCCACAATTCTTCAATACGATAAACTAAAAAACCAGGACTTATAGTTTTGATGTCATCATATAGGAATTTGGTTCTGATGTTCTTTATGGAATTATAGATGCAGTATTTTTCTTTAAAATTTACACCAATATAATCCCAAAATTCCTCGTAAATATTTGGAGTATCAGGTTCGGGTTCCATATCACCCCATTCGTCACTGGAGGACGATCCATAATTAGAGTAACCATAATCGTCATCCTCGTATTCATACCCGTAACTATAGTCAGGTTCGCTGAGCCAGTGCTTTGACCAGGTTTTAAATACCTCGTTAGCCCTTTTGCCACTTTTTAGCTTAGGATTTTCTGGAACAGGATGACCGTTTTTACTATAGAAGAACCTCTTTTGAATTCTCCAAATATTTTCCTCCAATAACTCAATCCCTATGTTTTCACACTTTATAAGTATTTTTTTACTTTCAATATCAAATAACCCGATTTCTTCTCCTCTCCAAGAATACTGACAAACCAGATAATATCTGTTACTATATTTAAACTCCTCAATTTTGGAATAATTAGCTCTTAGTAATATTGAACCATTGTTGCTAAGTAGTCCGACTTTATGATTGGAGGATTTTACTCTTAGGGTTTGAGCATTAAGAGTAACAATATCCAGATATATAAGTGGTATTATTAGTTTACCCTTTTCATTAATAACCCCGCATCTGCCTTTTTTAAGAACTATTGACAATCCATTGCTAAAATCAGTAGCCCAGTCAAATAGCTGAGGTATCTCTAACTCAAAATCCTTGTTAATGAAACCATAAACTGTATTTTGAAACTGATCAATCCCATAAGAAAAAATATCTTCTTTTAATCGTATCAAACTATCATATTTGGGGGGCAGAAGATTATTCCCTTCAATATCGTAAACACCCATTTTCCCATCAAGAGAAAAAATTAAAAAATCTGAAAATTTATTACACCCTAGATTATTATAGTCGCAATGTATTAATGTCCTGCCCAATTTATCTATGAAACCATCCTTGGTTCTACGCACATGGAATCCAAACAATTCTTTGTCCTTGTTATTCCATTGTATCGCATAGCAAGCAGATATATAGTTATATTCTATTTTAATGAGAAACTTACCCAGATGTGTTATAACACCATATTTTGTAGAATATTTACAGATTCCATGTTTATTAAACTTGCTATAGTTCTTTGAAACTATTAGATACTGATCATGCCTTTCAAAATGCTCAATACTTCTTTCAATTTCGTGCCCAGTTTTATCGTAAATGCTACTTCTAGCTATAATACACTCTGAACTGAGAATATCAATATCATTAGGTTTCTCGTACCAGGGTTCCAAAATTTTTTTGCCAAATTCATTAATCAGGCCCCACGCTCGTTCAATTTTAACTTTAGCAAATCCATTATGAAATGGAAGGGCATCATCGAATTTGCATTCAATAATTACATTTTTTGTTGAATCGCAATAGCCCCATTTATTGCCAGCCCTGTAGGGAATTAGGACATTGTGCATTTCTTAGTAATAATTTATTATCTGAATTCTCCTGTTAACTGTAGTCATATAGAAAATAGAAAATTATGCTGTAAGTTAAAGAATTTTTACTAAAAGATAAGTCTTTAACATATTGGTAATCAAATACAGTAATTATATGTTGAGAGAAATCGTAAAATTATCTTAAAGTAGAGTGAGTTGGCAGTGCATAGGCCGATGGCTTTGACCACTTCGCGCCGAACATAATTGACCACCTACAGACGGCTACAAATGTCTGTTAGTAAGTAAAATACTATACAGCATACATGACTGGCCGAATGTTAATCAATCTGTATGGTTTTACAGGCTAAGTTTCATAACTGCGGAAGAATCAGCAACTAATCCGGAAAAAGCAGCAAACCGCTTCATGGCTGTCGACCTAAATTTGGGTTTGATTATTAACTAAAAGCAAAAATCATGAAACGAGTCTGTTTATTATCTGCAGGAGTACTTATCCT
>CAZKSK010000380.1:0-2499 GCA_964555225.1 uncultured Bacteroides sp. | reverse complement strand
AGACTTATTTAAGGTGCAGTCGAAATTTTTTGATTTTATCAGGGATAATTTGAATATCGGAGATTTTGATTTTGGAACAGAACAACATGCCAATATGATTGAATGCGTTAATAAAGCACAATTTGAATTGTTGGGTAAATTTCAATTGATCAATAAAGATGTATTCGGAGAACAATACAGGTACTATATTCCAAAAAATAGTGAAGACCCAGCTTATGAAGAATTACTCGAAATAATGTATCAATTGAAAGATGCAAAAACATTTGAAGAGAGTAAGCAAATAAAAATTCGTTTAAACAATGGATTGAAAAATATTGAAAATAGGATTTTAAATGTACGACTAGGTAAGAATCAGACAGCACCTTTATTTTCAAATAGTGACGAAACATTTGGAATAAGGGTTTTATCGGAATTGAGTAAATACTCTTATGAGACAGGTTTAGAACTTGGAACTGAAAATCAATTTTTATAATGGAACATGTAACCGGTACACTAATTTCTTATTATTTCTACTGTAAAAGGAGAATGTGGCTTCATGCTAACGAAATTCGTTTTGAAGATAATTCGGAAGATGTTGCAATGGGGCGGCTTATTGAAGAAACGACCTATTTACAAAGGAATAGTAATTATGAACAGGTCGAATTTGAAGGGATTAAAATAGACTTTTATGATTATAAGAATAAAATTATACATGAAACTAAGAAATCGCCAAAATTTGAACAAACGCATATTTGGCAATTGAAATATTATATTTATATTTTAAAGAAGAATGGAATAGAAGGTGTTAAAGGAATACTGGAATATCCAACGGAACATAAAACACATATTGTTGAATTATCAAAAGATGATGTAAAAAAGATTGAGTCGTCTTTGATAGATATTTTATTAATAATCAAATCTGAAATATGTCCTCCAGTAATAATGCAAAAAGCAAAATGTAAAAATTGCAGTTATTACGAGTTCTGTTATATAAATGAATAAATTATGAAGAAGACTTTTTATTTATTTAATCCAGGTCATTTGGAGCGAAAAGACAATACGCTTAAATTTACGCCGATAACGGAAGATGAGAATGGTATTGAACACAGCGGTCAATCTCGTTATTTGCCAATTGAAAATATCAGTGATTTGTATATTTTCGGTTCGCTTTCTGCCAAGAGTTCGTTATATAATTTCTTGGGACAAAACGATATTGCCGTTCATTTCTTCGATTACTATGAAAATTATACCGGTTCGTTTATGCCTCGCGATTCCTTATTGTCGGGGCGGATGTTGCTTGCACAAACCGGACATTATCAGGATAAAAAGAAACGAATGGCTATTGCTTGTAAATTTATTGAAGGAGCAACTTACAATATGGTGAAGAATCTTCGTTATTATGATAAGCGGGGACGTGATTTAGAACCTCTTATTACTAATATAGAAGGTTATGCCTCTTTGATTGCCGGCAGTCGTGCAGTCGATGAATTAATGGGTATTGAGGGAAACATAAGACAAACATATTATGATGCTTTCGAACTGATCATAAACGATTTTTCCATGGGAAACCGAACAAAACAACCACCAGGCAATGAAGTAAATGCTTTGATTTCGTTTGGTAACATGATGTGTTATAGTCAATGTTTGAGAGCAATACATCAAACCCAACTCAATCCTACGATCAGTTATTTGCATACTCCCGGCGAACGTCGATATTCACTTGCGTTGGATGTGGCGGAAATTTTCAAGCCAATATTGGTTGATAGAGTAATCTTTAAGGTGCTAAATAAAAAAGAAATTCAAGAGCGACATTTTGATAAAAAAATGAATAGTTGTTTGTTGAACGAATCCGGTAAAAAGATATTTGTGAAAGCTTTTGAAGAACGATTGAATGAAACAATCCAACATCGGAACCTTAACCGTAGTGTTAGTTATAAACATTTAATAAAGCTTGAATGCTATAAATTAAGTAAACATCTGCTTAATATGGAAGAGTATAAACCTTTTAAAATGTGGTGGTAAGGTGTATATTATATTAGTATATGATTGTGGTGAAAAGCGGGTCGGTAAAATGTTGAAGTTGTGCCGGAAATATCTTAGTTGGATACAGAACAGTGTATTCGAAGGTGATATAACCGAAGTAAAACTTAAGGAATTAAAGATTAAAGCTCAAAATATTATGGATGAAGAGGAAGACAGTTTAATCATTTTTTCAAGTCGTAATGAAAAATGGCTTGATAAAGAGATTATTGGTAAAGAACGCAGTAGCATTGATAATTTTCTATAATAAGTTGTCGATTCAAATGTAGTATATTATTTTAACTGCTTAATTTTACCGGATTAAACCTTCCTGCGTTCTTTGACATATTGAAACATAAGCAATTACAATATATTGTCGATACAAGGCTATTTTCATAGTATTGCAGGTCGACAACTTTTTATGAAGAGAATAGCCTTTTTATAAAAATTATTCAGTTGAAAATCAAGCTATTATTTTGCCGAGATGGACGGCCCTTAATC
>CAZKSK010000379.1:0-2503 GCA_964555225.1 uncultured Bacteroides sp. | reverse complement strand
ATAAAATTGTGTCATGAGGCGAGAAGTATTATCCAAAAGATTGATTGGGATTGTTGGAAAAATTGAAGCGTGGGGAGAGGTAGGCTTTGCTATCAAAGCCTATGATTACATGAACGAAACAGGAAATATTTATGGGATAAAGGAGGTGATTCTTACGGTAGATGATCAAGAGGTGTTTCGAAGCAATCTGGATCGTTATGCTTTCCCTGAAACCCGTTACATAAATAGCCTGATTGATTATGAAGAATGGAAACAACACAGGGCTTTTTTCTCAAAATCTTTTGTTGAACCAGGCAATAAACTACGTTTCATTGAAAGTAAAAACCGGGGAGTACTGACGATAAAAGAAGAACGAACCTATTTGATTAGCTATCTTCTAAAGGATGCCTATGGTAATTCCACACACTTCTCGTTTGAAGTAAATGGAAGAAAACAAGATATTCCCAAAGTAAAAAAGCCTGAGGGAACAGAACACTTTTCATGGTCGGGAGACAATCGTTTTGGGGCCAAAGGAGTACGTTTACATATTCCTAAAGGAAATCTATACACCGACTTCTTTTTTGAATACAGTGTAAAAGAAGACGAAAATGCACTTAGTGCCACACATACTTTACATAATCCGTTGGTACCATTACACAAGGAGGCAGAATTATCAATCAAAATACAAAAAGATTCTCTTGAAAACAAAAATCAATACGGGATGGTGTACCTAAACAAAGGGCACCGCACCTGGAAGGGGGGCACCTACCGTAATGGTTGGATAGATACAAAAATTCGTGATTTGGGGACCTATACAGTAATGCAAGATACCGTTCCTCCCAAGATAATCCCTGTTGCTCCGGCTCAGTGGGTTTCAAAGCGAGCGATTGCTTTCAGGGTTTCTGACAACCTGAGTGGTATGGAGATTTATCGTGGAGAGATTGATGGCGAATTTGCATTATTCGAATATGATGGAAGTAAAGGCCTGATTACCTATAAATTTGATCCATCCAGATTATCCAGAGGCAAACATTCACTTACTTTTGTTGTGACTGATGCATGTGGTAATACCAGCAAATATTCAACAAGCTTTACCTGGTAAAATGGTTTTGATCCCAAATTATAGGGTAGATCATTTGAGTAAACCAATTATTTTGTATCTTTGAATTCAGAAAGAGTAGTAAATAAACATAGTAAAAAAATGGAAAACAGCGATTTGTTAGCAATGGTAAGATCGAAAGCTCAAGGTTGGCTTTCTGAAAGCTATGACGCAGAAACACGTGCCGAAGTAAAACGGATGCTTGACAACGAAGATCCAAGCGAACTGATTGAAGCTTTTTATAAGGATCTTGAATTCGGTACAGGCGGTCTTCGTGGAATTATGGGCGTTGGTTCCAACCGCATGAACATTTATACGGTGGGTGCGGCCACTCAGGGTTTATCCAATTACCTTAAAAAAGAATTTTCAAAATTACCGCAGATTAAAGTGGTAATCGGCCATGATTGCCGCAACAACAGCCGTAAGTTCGCTGAAATTTCGGCTGACATCTTCTCAGCAAATGGAATCAAGGCTTATATATTTGAAGATCTTCGTCCTACTCCCGAGATGTCTTATGCCATCCGAAAACTTGGATGTCAGAGCGGAATCATTCTTACAGCTTCACACAATCCAAAAGAATACAACGGATATAAAGCATATTGGGATGATGGAGCACAGATGATCGCTCCTCACGACCGCAATACCATTGCAGAAGTCAACCAGATAAGAAATGCCGGAGAGATTAAATTCAAAGGTAATAAGTCGCTTATAGAAGTAATCGGAAAAGAGATGGATCAGCGGTATATTAACGACCTCACAACCATATCTCTTTCTCCTGAATCAATCGCACGCCACAAGGATATGAAGATTGTATATACTCCTATTCACGGTACTGGTGTCGAAATTGTTCCTGCTGCGTTGAAAGCCTTCGGTTTTACAAATATTATCCATGTCCCCGAACAAGATATAATTAGTGGTGATTTTCCAACAGTAATCTCTCCAAACCCGGAAGAGCCGGCTGCATTAGCTATGGCTGTACAGCGGGCAAAAGACACAGATGCAGAACTAGTATTGGCTACCGACCCGGATGCAGACCGAGTGGGAGCAGCCGTAAAGAACAACGAAGGAGAATGGGTGTTGCTTAACGGAAATCAAACCGCACTCATGTTTGTGTATTATCTGATTACCCGTTGGAAAGAGCTGGGTAAAATTAAAGGAAACGAATATATTGTAAAAACGATTGTTTCAACCGAACTGATCCGTACCATTGCTGAACGTAACGGCGTTGAACTTTATGACGTGTACACCGGGTTCAAATGGATAGCTGCCATTATGAAAGATAATGAAGGCAAGAAGACCTTTATAGGTGGAGGCGAAGAGAGTTACGGATTCCTTTGTGAAGATTTTGTCCGCGACAAAGATGCTGTTTCTGCCTGTACGATGCTTGCAGAGACTGCAGCCTGGGCTAAAGACAAAGGTCTGACT
>CAZKSK010000378.1:0-2520 GCA_964555225.1 uncultured Bacteroides sp. | reverse complement strand
ATTTCACACAAATAACTCCAAACTTATTAAACCAAATAAATTCTTTTCTCCTACATGTGAACAACTATCAACAATATAAGAAATTTTCAGACTAAGCGTCTCGAATTACAATACCAGGGCCTCGAATTATGATTCGAAATACCGCATTTTATTATTTTAGTTCCTAAAACAAAATAAAGTTGATTATGGCAAAATCCAGTGACAGATGATTAATCACCGGATGAATCTGTCACAGCATCTATCACAGCTATATCCCCTTCCCATAAAGGGTTTCACGCGTTTTGTGATTGATGTGACTGATTATTTCAAAAAAATATTCTTGATTCAATAAAAGCAATCAAGATATAGATTTCGACATTTCGATATAAATTCTTTTACTTAAACGTAACATCTATGCCTTTTTCTTTACGAGCTTCGCGAGCAATGCGAAAAGCACTCATTTTTACCGGGCCCTTCACAAATTCGGGAATATTGAATGACTTCAAAAGTCGTTCATAAAAGTTTACATTATCTTGTGGAAGCAAGAACGGCTTTGACGCCTTTCCATTCTTATCAATATAAGCAATAAAAGGCCGAGTGTAAAGTCCATCAATACGACGGCTGCTGAACACGACCCATCGGCTGTTACTACTCCAGGAATGATAACTTTCTACATCCCGACTATTCAAAATATACATAGGCATAACTGTACGAGTGGATAGATTTACCATATACAGATCAGCATCTTTATGCCAAATAGAAAAATTTCCATAGCCGGATAAAGTAAACATCAAAAATTTCCCATTAGGAGAAACTCTAGGAAAAGAAACACTTTTTCGCTGAATCCTTGCATTATATAACGTATCGACTTTATTACCGAAAGCACGAGATAAAGGGTCGAAAGAAATAGAACAAAGACTATATCTTACTTTATTATAATCATCCGGAATTTTCACACTGTCTGCTGAGCAATAATATAAAGTTTTACCATCAGCAGAAAAAGTAGGAAACGTTTCAAAAGCCATTTTTGAAGATAATAAAGGAGATGTCACTATTTCATGTTTCTTTACATCATAAACGACCACATCCGATGCATAATCAAAAACTTCAATCCTATTCTTATCTGTCGTATGAAACATTTGTTTAGTTGAATTGACTGAAAATGCTACAAAATTTCCCGTAGGATGCCATGACGGATAAACAAGAGCTGAAAGTGTCTGGGGAGTCTTTGTATTTAATTTCTCTATTTTATCACCTTCTATCAAATATGTAGCACCAAAGTCCTTACGCATGTGAAAAAGCATTTTGTCCGGTGATTGTTGACAAAATGAATGACAATTCATGCAATTATAGTTAGTCAATTTATTTGTTATGATAGCCTTTTCATTATAGTTTTCCAAACAGCGCTGATAAAGGCCCATTTCATTCCATTTCTCATATCCCGGTTCTATCAAACGATAAGCAATATAAGCATCTATAGGTTCTTGAGCAATAAATAAATGAAAAGGTGCATAAGCGATCCATTTCCCTTCTTTTTCAGCAAAGACTTTCACTTTTATAAAAGAGCCCTTCGCCTGATTAATAAGTTTACTCCAGTCAGATTCACTAATCGCAATCTGTCCTTCTTCTGAATTCACCTTTACTGATTTTGAACCGACTTGAAAAACGGCATAAGAATCACTAAAATGACAACTATCGGGTAACTCAAAATGAAGAGGAGCTATGTTAACAGGAATTGTAACCTCTGTATAATCAGGAAAAATAGGAGGAAAAGCCCTCAAATCTTTGTCAACACGAATAGTTCTCGAACAGGAGAAAAACAGAATGCCAATTCCTATAATAAGAAACCAATGTAAATATATTTTTCGCATATTGCACTGATATTAATTTCCGCGGTAATTTAACAAATAATTCCAATAAGTATTTTCTCTTACAGGTTCATGGTGAATGAAAGATTGATAACTTTTAATTACCTCATCAGAAATATGATAACGTTTTAAAGCAACAGGATCATTTCCTACAGAAGCTACAAACCCTTCCTGAAAAGCTCTAGGCAAAACTGGTAAAGCCAAAGTTCCATAATAGCGCTCAATCATCTTTCTGAAATTTTCCATATCACAAATTAACAAATAAATGGCCCCTAAGTATTGAATAGATATCCGATAAGAGGGATTATGATCTATTATATGCTTTAAATCGGAATCTATCCCAAACTGACCTGAAAAACAATTTTCAGGAAAGATACAACGTCTTTTCGGCCCCAACAAAATATCATTTTCTACAGCCTTATCATTTCTAAGAAAACGACGATAATAATGAGCCCAATCTTTATAAAAAAGAGTCTTTTCCAAAAAAGAAATATACTTCTCGGCTATAGGGTAATCACCATAGGCCAAACTAATTTCTATCAATCTCTGGAAAGCATATGCGCATGTATTACCTGTGGTTTCATTAGCTTCAAAAATTCTGCGTTGAGCTAAAGCCATATGTCCCATAGAAAAATAAATATCTCCGACAAGCATTGAAACATAAGGGGAGGCA
>CAZKSK010000377.1:0-2526 GCA_964555225.1 uncultured Bacteroides sp. | reverse complement strand
TCCTTATAGCTTTTCTACTGCGGAAATTATTCTGAAAACTTTTATAACAGGAGAGGTCATGAAGTTGTGCAAAAGCTATCGGTCAACCTATGAAATTACTGAGTTCGCACAAAGAATCAGGTTAAATGATGAACTGGAACCGGTTGCCCGTCATGGGGAACACCCACAGATTATCCGGTTTGAAAACAAGGATGACGAGATTAGCGGTATTTCAACTT
Source organism: uncultured Bacteroides sp. (assembly GCA_964555225.1). Taxonomy (GTDB): domain Bacteria; phylum Bacteroidota; class Bacteroidia; order Bacteroidales; family Bacteroidaceae; genus Phocaeicola_A. The sequence continues at coordinate 2,308 of CAZKSK010000377.1, read as the reverse complement.
TGATTTCTTCTTTCAGGAAATCGGACTATAAATCGCTTGGAGTAATATGCAAAACCGAAGCCGAGGCAAAAGAAACAGCAGAATTGCTCAATGCAAACACAAAAGACATTCATTTTCTGTCCAGTCAAAGTTCAGCTTTTGTAAATGGGATAATTGTTACCTCTGCTCACATGGCAAAAGGTCTGGAATTTGACGAAGTGATTATCATGCGAGCGAACAATAAAAATTACAATTCAGAAATTGACCGGAGCATGTTGTATGTTGGGGTAACAAGGGCCATGCACAAATTGACAGTCACCTATCATGGAACGCTTTCTGAAATGCTAAGAAATAATTTGTGATTTTCCATTCTATTATAATGGATCACATTGTCAGACTTAATTTGACAAATTAAAGGCAAAATAATTTACTTAGATGCTATCCAGCTCTCTAAAAGTATTAAAACAAGCATCATAGAAAATACCTACATCCACCTTATAAGAAAGATAAAGTACACCTAAGTCTTTCCACATTTTTAAGTCAGCGGGGGTTTCAACAAAAGTGCCTACAACCTTATTGTAATGCATAGCTTTTTCAACTACCATTTTCATCGCATCTACAACTTTAGGATGGTTGGTTTCTCCGGGAACCCCCATTGATTGGGATAAATCATAGGGGCCAATAAAAATAATATCAATGCCTTCAACTTTTAGAATACTGTCTATATTCTCCAGGCCTTTTTCCCCTTCAATATGGATAATAACCAAAGTGTTATCGTTGGATTCTTTAAAATATTCTTTTTTGTTTTTTGACGAAAAGCCTGCCGCACGGACATAACGGCAGACACCCCGATTGCCCAACGGAGAAAATTTTGCCGCATCAACAACCTGTTGCGCATCTCTTTTATTATTAATTTGTGGCACCTGAACTCCCTGTGCCCCAATATCAAGGGCTTTTGAAATTAGAGATTCATTATTTTCACCTACCCTGATTATCGGTGTCAGATTATGAATCAATGCTGCTCTTACCAGGTTTTGAGCTGTTTCTATGGAGTTTGGTCCGTGTTCCAAATCGATAATTACAAAATCGAACCCCGCCAATCCGATACATTCAATTATAGCAGGATCAGATGATTTTGAAAATGGTCCAATGGATTGTTTTCTATTTTTAATATTTTCTAGCAGTTTCATTTTTTTTCTTTTTTAAATAGTTGGTTTACAGTAATTGGAGTAAAGCATTAATCCCGTTCCAGGCGATAAAACATGAAAAAATGAGGGCACAGACCAGCCCGATATTTAAAAGCAGCCCTGCTTTATTTTTTCCCATTTCTTTTTTATTTACCAAATAAATTATTGCCCCGATAACAAGGGGTAAAACAAATACATTGGCCACCTGCGTTGCGATTTGAGCGACAATGGGATTGGCCCCAATAATGGGTACAATCAACCCAAATAGAGCGGCAATTGCCGTTAAGATTTTAAATAATTTTGAGCTGGTATCTAATTCCCCGTTACGATAATCAGCAATTAAAAGAGGGGCTACCATTAATATCGGGAATATAGAGGATAACCCCGCACTAAGCGTTCCAAACATAAATATTGCAACGGCAAATTTACCTGCTACCGGCTCCAGAGTATAAACCATGTCCAAAACTTTTTCAATGGTCTTCCCTTCGTGAAATAACGCACCGGTTGCGGTTATCATAATAGAAGCGCTGATAACAAACATCAGTATGGCAGAAGTCAACGCATCCTTCGACTGTTCTTTGGTATTTTCTTTATTCCAGCCTTTCCCTTTCATCAGTAGCGGACGGACAACAAATGTTGGGGCGGCCATTGTTGTTCCTACAAAAGCTGCTACCATGAGTTTTCCTCCGGGAACTTGCGGGATCGATGGTTTTAACCCGGATATTATTTCTCCAGGGGAGGGAAGGATAATAAACATGGAGATGAGAAATGAAACTCCCATGAAGGTGACAAATACAATTAGAATTTTTTCGAAAAAAGAATAATTGCCAACCAAAAGCAAAGCGTATAAAACAATTATCAGAAAAACAGCAATACCAAGCACTGCCCAATAATTTTCCGGTGCAGTGGCAGGGAAGAACAGATGAGTCAGTTCATAAATGGCATTGGCTGATAAACCTAAAATCCCTGTCAGTGAATTCCATTGCCCAACAACAACTCCGGCAACAATCACTATGGCCAAAATTTTCCCGTACTTTATTCTTTTTCTTAAGCTGTGAATTGCGGTTGCCCCGGTGACCACGGCATAACGCCCGTAAGCTTCCATCAGCACCCAGGCGAACAGTACACTTAAAATCAGCACC
>CAZKSK010000376.1:0-2527 GCA_964555225.1 uncultured Bacteroides sp. | reverse complement strand
AAAGTTGATCAAGTAGTTTATATACATTTTCTTCGGTTTTTGCCATACGGTCATCTAAAGCGAAAGATGCGTAATCTTTGAATCCTAATAAGTTAGCCTTTTCCAGCCGGGCAGTCAGGAGATTTCTTACCAATACTTTATTGTCTTCGGCATTGTTATTATTACACCGATTAATATAAGCTTTAAATATTTTTTCACGTAAAGTACGATTATCTGCATATTGAAGAAAAGGCATAATACTGGGATTATGTAGAGTAAAAACCCATTTCCCATCCAATCCTATTTCTTTGGCAGTTTCCGCAGCTGAGGTAATGAGACTTGAAGGAAGTCCTGACAAATCCTTTTTGTTATCAATAACAAGTCTAAAGGCATTTGTCTCTTTTAGCATATTTTGAGCAAAGGTCAGTTGTAGTAATGTAATCTTATTGTTAAGGTCACGCAACTTTTTTTGTCCTGCTTCATCCAGATTCGCTCCGTTACGAACAAATCTTTTGTATGTTTCATCAAGTAATTTGTTTTGTTCTTTGTCCAGATTAAATTGGTTTCGATTCTTATAGACTTTTTTGATCTTCGCGAATAGTAATGCATTCATAAGAATATCATCTTCATGTGAAGATAATAAAGGTGATATCTCCTTATCCAGATTCTGCATTTCCGGAGAAGTGTCACAATCATTTTGAGCATAAAAAACAGAAGAAACGGTATTCAATAATTTTCCGCTTCTGTCAAGTGCTGCTATTGTGTTTTCAAAGTCGGGAACTGAGCGTTGTTCTACAATGGCATCAATTTCTTGTTTTTGTTGCTCCATCCCTTTTACAAAGGCTTCTTGATAATCTTTGATAGTGATTTTCTCAAAAGGAGGAACGCAATAAGGTGTAGTGAATTCTGAGAAAAATGGATTTTTAGAAATCTCTACGGTACTTGTATTTTGGCTATATGCAGTTACAGAAGTGCTGAGAATAGCCGCCATCAGAATTTTTTTCATACGTAAATTAAGTTGTTATATTTTTTTACAAAGGAAACCATTATAAATGTTTTTTACAACTTTTGTTGATTCTTTTGTAAAAAGAGAAATAATGACAAAGAGATGTTTTTTATCCTTTACAAAGATTCTATATTTATTATTTGTTATATTTGAAATGTTTTAATTAAATAGAGGTCGAATTATATGTTTATTTTGGTTTAAATTGGATATTCTTTGCATTTTTTCTAAAAAAGTTTGCTTATTACAAAAATAAATGTGAATATTGCACAGATTTAATGAGATAACTTTTAACCTGAGGATAAATTATGAAAAGACAAAATACCTATCTATTAATTAACCAAAATTTTTTTTTATTATGAATGTAAACGCTAAGTATGCTAAGTGCTTTGTCGTTATGGCATTATTAATGTTCGGTGGTGTAACTACTGAAGTATATGCTATTTCAGGCAAAGTTGCTGATGTTAGTCAGCAATCTGCAAATGTTCGCGGTACAGTGAGTGATGGTTCGGATCCAATAATTGGAGCTGCTGTCGTAGTGAAGGGTACAACCCGTGGAACTGTAACTGATATGGACGGAAATTTTGTACTAGATGTGAGAAGAGGTGAAACTCTTCAGGTTTCTTATGTGGGTTATCTAACACAAGAGATTAAATACTCGGGTCAGAACAAAATTAATATTGTTCTGAAAGAAGATTCTAAAACTTTGGACGAGGTTGTAGTTGTTGGTTATGGTACTCAGAAAAAAGTTAACTTAACAGGATCTGTTGCTAATGTAGATAATAAGTTATTGGATAACCGTCCATTGACTAATCTTTCTTCAGGATTGGCAGGTTTGTTGCCTGGTGTACAAGTCTTACAAAGCAGTGGCCAGCCAGGTCAGGATGTTGGTAAGATTTCTGTTCGTGGTGTCGGTACTATCAATAATTCAAGCCCTATGGTCTTGATTGATGGTGTTGAAGGCTCTTTGAATGATGTTGATCCTAATGATGTTCAGAGTATTTCAGTTTTGAAGGATGCCGCTTCTTCATCTATTTATGGATCAAAAGCTGCAAATGGTGTCATCTTGGTAACTACTAAGAGAGGTAAAACCGGAAAGACTACTGTAAACTATACAGGTCTTGTAGGTATTACAAGTGCTACTAACACTCCTTCTTTTATGTCTTCTGCGGAAATTGCGGAAAAATGGAATGAAGTTCGTGAATATGAAGGTCAGTTGGCTCCTATTTATTCATCTTCTGATATTCAGAAATTTAAAGATGGTTCTGATCCGGATAATTATTCAAATACGGATTGGATTGATTTGTTGTATAGAACATCTGTTCAGACATCTCATAATGTTAATATGTCGGGAGGTACTGAAAATGCCCGTTATATGGCATCTGTAGGCTATTTGTATCAAGATGGTGTTGTGAAAAACTATAATAAGAATCAATATAGCGGTCGTTTGAATTTGGATATTAATCCGACTAAGAATTTGGAAACAAATTTTAGTATGTCTTATATGCGTCAAGATGTTACGGAACCATTGCCCGCTTATCAGAC
>CAZKSK010000375.1:0-2537 GCA_964555225.1 uncultured Bacteroides sp. | reverse complement strand
CAAAAAAATTAAAGAAAAGCTCTGAAATTTATTATTTCGGAGCTTTTTCTTTTTTAAATGACTATAAAAGTCATGTTTTTTGGAATTAAAAATTGCCATAAAATAACTCTACATAAGCCATAATAGTCGTGTAATATTTAGTAGAATGAAATATGGGTTCATCCGCAAGTAGCCATTAATCTGTCACAATGGGCATCCCCTAAACTTGCCGTGACAATTCCGAAATGGGTATTTGAATGGATGTCTAAAACGGAAGAATCCAAAAGTGAAAAATATTCTAAGAATAAATTTGCCAATTATGATCCAAAATTTGGTAGTTGGATTGACAAAGCAATTGATTTTGATCCCCGAAAGGAAAAGGTGCCTAAAAAATAGGCACCTCTTTATTTATTTCAACAATACCCTAACAGATTCTACACCCCAGAAACTTCCTATCAAGTGCAGATAATATATTCCTTTTTCGGGTACTTCAAAAACAAGCAATCCCTTAGTCGTTATATTGGGTTGACATTCTTTTAAAAATAATGTTTTCTTTCCTGACATTTCCAATGCTGTAGACGCATTTGTAGAAAACTCATATTTTGTTCCGTCTTTGTCTGTTACGGCAAACAACGAACCGTCTAAAGTATGGGTCTCATTATCTATATTTTTTATTGTTAAGTTCACTAACATATAAATTCCATCGGCATTTTCTTTTGCAAATTCATCTCCTACACTTTTTCGAAACGAGACATCTTGTATTGTATATATAAAATTCCCTATTTGTATGGGTTTACCTATTGAGGATTCCACTTCCTGTGTGTGATTTTCTTCTTTTGTTGAGTCTTTGGTAACCACCTGCTCTATATTTTGAGGGGATTTTTCTTGAGTATCTGTTATCGAAGCTCCAATAATTATAGAAATAAAAAACACTGACACATAAAGTAGAGCTACTTTTCCACGAGATTTACACTTAACAACTTTCGGATTAAACATTCCGACTACAAATGCCACGATAGATAATGTGGCTACTACCATTAGAACTGTTTCCATTTTTACATGTTTTTAGGTGAATATTTTCATACTAATAACAGACCTATTGCATGAATACGTAAAAAGCGTGAGATCACTCTTACTGACTAAGAGGTACGACCAAGCACCAACCAACCATAACAAGAGTAATACCCACGCCATAGACGTAGGCATTAACTAATGCTTTTAGAGGTTGGTTTTGAAATTTGGTCGTTTTCTTAGTCCTCCAAACAATAGCTAATGCTATCAATATTTTAATGATACAAATATAGTTACTTTAATAAAAATAACAAATAAAAATTTAAAATTATGAATTTAAAAATTAAAGCTTTGATATTTGAGCATCCGGAATCTCAGACTTTTGGAAAGTTTTGTGGTTATTGCCCTGCCAATGGATATTTTTGTAGTGGTATTGATGTAACTGACATATCGAGTAGAATTGAGAACGTGATCATCTTTGAGCTCCAACAGCGAGAACAATGTCCATATCATTTAATAAAATTTGGTTGGAAAATATCTGTAAATTCAATTATTCCTCCTATTTTTGCAGATGAAGAATTAATACAACGCACAGAAAATTCTTATGCATTAAAAATAGATAACCCTATAATTGTAGAATTAAATGTCGAAGTCCCGAAGCCCAAAGCACTATTTTGATTATTCTGATTGAAAGTTTGGTGGACGGTAAAAGACATGATTTGGAATTTTTAAAATAATTCTTTATATTATATGTGTAGTTAAATATATAAATCCCTTAAATTATTATATATTATTATCAACATTTTTAGAGTTTACTACTCATTAACCTTTTAAGCTCTCTCCATCCATCAAAAATTCATAGATGTTCATAAAGATAACACCATTGTCATCATGGTATTTCTTAATTGGGTCATCCGTTATGACAAACTTCAAGAAACTATCATCTATATTCTTCAAGGAACGGAGTTCTTGTTCACGTTTCTCCTCTGTTGGTAACCGTAGAGCAGACTGGATATAAAATCGTTTACTTCCTTGATTGCAGACGAAATCAACCTCCAATTGTTTGCGTTGACTGACACCTTGCTCGTTTTTGGTATTAATAACCACTACACCCACATCTACAGCCAAGCCACGAATGCGAAGCTCATTATAAATCATATTCTCCATCAAGTGCGTCACTTCTTGTTGGCGAAAATTAATACGAGCATTTCGTAAACCAATATCAGAGAAATAATATTTTGCCGGCGTGTCAATATACTTACGGCCTTTGATATCATAACGAACCGATTTTTCCAAAAGAAATACATCTTGTAAAATATCAAGATAATTTTTGATTGTATTATATGAAATCTTGCTATGCTTGACCGTCGCAAATGTATTTTCAATTTTTATTGGATTAATTAATCCACCGACTGATGAAGCTACGACATCAATCAGCTCCTCCAAATCACTGTCATTTTTGATTTTGTACCGCTCCTTAATATCTGTAAGATATACCGTCTCAAAAAGACTATTCAGATATTCCATTTTCTTTGTTTCATCAGAGA
>CAZKSK010000374.1:0-2540 GCA_964555225.1 uncultured Bacteroides sp. | reverse complement strand
AGGCTGAGCCCCATTCTTCTTCCCCTACGACGTAGGGTTATGGACAGGAAACCGGAAAATTCTCCCCGACCAATTCCGGCAAATTATCACCGACTGTGACAATCTGCTGGAAATTGTGCGCCCCACTTCCCTGTGAGCCTACCGCATTCCAGAGGACAGCTGCATTTTGCCTCGACATTGGTTCTATGCAGCCATCATATAGCATCTATCCTTTGTCAAAAAACTGTCGCTGCGTCCATTTTAGCAAGCAGAGCTCTGTTCTCATTTCTAAAACGAGTTCCATAATTCCCACCAGGACATATTCCAGTTGAAGTCTCTACTTCAGTAAATATAGAGAACCGCTTCCCTTAATTTTTCCTATACTTTTCTCAATACAGACTAAAATCAATTTCATTAATCCATCCGAATAAATTATTATCGTACTCTACTTTCACCCACCTGGTTGTTTGTTGATTACTTATATTATATTCATAGGCTAGCGCTATAATAGGATATACACCTTGCTCATTCAGTACTATTTTTTTTACGCTTTCTTCATATGGTTGATTATATAATACCGTTTTCTTATATTTTAGGAAAGCTACCCATTTTTCTTTTTTCTCTTTTATAATATCTACCTGATTTGATATTATTAATATTCTCTTATTTTCTATTCCATCCTCGATAGTAAACCCAGCTGGTAGATTGTTGGTAATCACTACAGCTTGCATAACGTAAAAAGTTTGTTCCAGTATGGCATTATATGGATGGTTGTTTCTCTTTTTTTCTGAATCTAGTAAATAATCGATTAATTGGTTTTTATCTATAAAACCTTCATATTTCGTAAATCTATCTACTTCCTTTTTGTTGAGATGATCTATTACAACATATTCATCTATAATCACTAAATCATTTACCCAATATTTTACATTTATACCTTCGCGAGAAAATTCTACATCTAGCAACATTGCGGGATACATAGAAGAGGCTACATCTATCGAAAATAGTCCATTTTCTACTTTTCTAGTATTTACATGCAACATAGCCAAATATCCATTGACTACACCATCAATTATAGTTTTCTCTGATTTTTTATCACACAACAAAAGGCTATAATAATTATTATTAAACACAGCTAGGAAGTTTTCTTTTGTAAAATTGTTTCTCAATTCTTGGATTCTGCTTATTCTCTCCTCCTCTTTATCCGCCTCAGGCAGTAATTTCGTATTTCCACACGCCATAAATAAACAAATAGAAAAAAATACAGATATATACCGTGCTTTCATTACATCCACCAACTCAAACCAAGTTCGAAATGCAAATGCGTACCTCTTGGACCATCTGGTATAACATAACCAGAATATGAAGTTTGACCAATTTGCGTCCCCGCAGGCAACCACAACTTGGTCATTCCGACACTTGTTGCTTCTTTCATTATCTGTTGCAACAAAATTGACGATGCGGATCCCGCAAGCATATGACCATACCTAGCAAATAATTCATCACCATAAAACATGGCTGAAAACCCTGTACCGCCCTTATGATTATTATTATTCCACCATCCAATATTAAGTTGTGACCCGGAAGGACTAGATCCTTGCCCCCACTTGGAAAGCAGATCAAAATAGCCGTTAAAAATAGTATATACTCCTGAATTTAAACTCTCTGTATCATTTGGAGTAATATCGATTGGAATAGCTCCGTCAAGATGCGCGTGTTCTGAACCATTATCGTAATACGGACCACTCCTAACCCTAACATTTCCAAAAGGAATTGGTTGTATAAGAAAACCTGCAGAACCAATATAATCATAAAAAGAGTTATTGTCGTATTTACCTAAGGCTATATCTTCTGATATCTCAGCTAATGCATGTCTTCTATCAACACTATTTAAAATTTTCGTCAGGTCAGTATTCTGGTATACAGATAGATATGCATCAACCTTTTCAAAAATGGGCGCCCATTCACGGGCCTCTTTATACAATCTACTTGCAGTAACATAATCACCACTCGACGCGAATCTATCAAAAATCGAAGGCAGTTCCCCTTGAGCCAATTTAGAAATAGCTTTTTCATAGTATAGATTAAACACTTTTTCATTGACAGTACCACCAAAAGATTCCATAAGCATACCCATTTTTATAGTTTTACCCATATTATAAGTCTCTAAATCTACTTCTTGCTCGGTACTAAATGGCCACAACCCTTGCTTTACAATGCCCCGCCTATAAACATCGCCTGTCTTCCCACCCCAATACCACAAATCCGGGTCTTCTTCTGATGTATGTGCTATACCTGACTTTACCATTAACATTTGAACCATTTCAATTTCTTCCTCAGTTGCTTCGTCAACTGTTTTTCCCAATAATAGCTCAATGAAACTCCCTTCAATTCCCTGTGATTTGGTTCGAACTAATAATTCGTCATTGCCTGGGTTACTGTCACCATCTTCAGCATATAAATTTGGTCTACCATCATATGCTATTGTCCCATCGCGTTTTTGCAGCCAATGATCCGTCTCCCCGGTATTCTCAGCCCAACTCTCCGGGGAGAGCATGGCC
>CAZKSK010000373.1:0-2556 GCA_964555225.1 uncultured Bacteroides sp. | reverse complement strand
GAACCAATAAATTCGTCGATGATAACACATAAATTCACACCGGCTGCCTTGGAGAATTTATGTGTTATCATCGACGAATTTATTGGTTCGCTGAAGGTTTCACGTGATAAGATTCTTTCTGTAGGTATTAATATTACAGGACGTGTAAACCCTATATCCGGTTATAGCTATAGTTTCTTCTATTTTGAAGAAAAACCTCTTTCCTTAATAATTGAAGAGCGCCTTAAACTTAAGGTCTACATCGAGAATGATACCCGTGCAATGGCATATGGCGAGTATATGAAAGGTGCCGTAAAGGGAGAGAAAAATTTGATTTTTGTAAATATTAGCTGGGGATTGGGTGTAGGTATTATTCTGGATGGTAAACTATATTACGGGAAATCCGGATTTTCAGGAGAATTTGGCCATTTCTGTTTGTACGACAATGAAATAATTTGTCATTGCGGCAAAAAAGGATGTCTTGAAACCGAAGCATCAGGATCTGCGCTTCATAGAATGTTGATTGAACGATATAAAGAGGGCAGCAGTACCATTTTAGCCGATAAAATAAATAGCGGAGCAGAAATAACGCTAAATGATTTAATCGATGCGATTCAAAAAGAGGATGTGTTGTCTATCGAAATTCTGGAACATATCGGGACTAATCTTGGAAAAGCAATCGCCGGATTAATGAATATTTTCAATCCGGAATTGGTTATTCTTGGCGGAGATCTTTCACTTACAGATGAGTATATCCGCCTGCCGATTAAAAGTGCTGTGCGTAAATACTCGCTGAATCTGGTTAACCAGGATACGGAAATTAAAATTTCAAAACTAGGTGATCACGCAGGTGTGTTAGGAGCCTGCCTGCTTTCGAGGGGAAAAATTTTAGGAATGATTTAAGCATTGCTTTCGTATGTTTTTATAATAGTCTTATTATAAAAAAAAGAGAAGTTCTACAGATTGTAGCTTCTCTTTTTTATTTAGAAAAGGTTAGGTATGGAAAATTCGATGCGTACACGAGTTTATTATGTTATTATTGTCTAAAATTCATTAAATAGAGATTTGATATTAAAATATTTTATTTAAGTTTGCATTGTATTTAAAATTGAATATTTGTTTAGCTGTATAAGTAAGATAATAATCTCATAAAAATAAAATTATGGTAAAAATAAAAGGTCTGATTAATGCTCCATTTACTCCGTTTTATGAAAATGGAGAGGTAAACTATGAACCTATTGAAGCGTGTGCAAAATTGTTGGCCAACAATGGTTTAAAAGGTGTTTTTATTAATGGGTCTTCGGGTGAAGGTTATATGCTTACAGAAGATGAGCGCATTAAACTGGCCGAAAGATGGATGGAAGTTTCTCCAAAAGATTTTAAGGTGATTGTACATGTAGGAAGCACATGTGTTAAAATGAGCAATAAATTGGCCGCTCATGCGCAGGAAATCGGAGCCTGGGGTATCGGAGCTATGGCTTCTCCTTTCCCTAAAGCCGGAAGAGTAGAGGAGTTGGTGAAATATTGTGAAGAGATTGCCTGTGGAGCTCCTGCATTACCTTTTTATTTTTATCATATCCCCGCTCTTAGTGGCGTCTTTTTGCCAATGCTTCCTTTTTTGAAGGCAGTAGATGGTCGTATTCCTAATTTTGCAGGTATTAAATATACCTTTGAGAGTATTTATGAATACAATCAATGCCGCTTATATAATAATGGTAAGTTCGATATGTTGCACGGTCAGGATGAAACTATTCTGCCAGCATTAGCCATGGGTGGAGCTCAGGGTGGTATTGGCGGTACTACGAATTACAACGGACGTGTATTGGTCGAAATTATCGATGCTTGGGAAAAAGGAGATTTGGAGCGCGCTCGCGAATGTCAGAACTTCTCACAGGATGTTATCAATGTTATATGTAATTATAGGGGTAATATTGTTGGAGGTAAAAGAATTATGAAGCTTATCGGTCTTGATCTTGGCAAAAACAGAACTCCGTTCCAGAATATGACCGATGCTGAAGAGGCAGCTATGAAATCAGAATTGGAAGCGATAAACTTCTTTGAAAGATGTAATAAATTCTGATATTATTCAGGCTTGATATAATCTAACGCCGCAAAATAATCTATTAAAAAAAACATCAAGTTAAGCCTCGTAATTATGAATAACGTTAAAGAATATCTTAATCAGTGGTCTTCTTCATATAAGGAAGATCTTCTGACAAATATAATGCCTTTTTGGATGCAGTTTGGCTGGGACCGGAAACATGGAGGTGTATACACCTGCGTTAACCGCGACGGCAGCCTGATGGATACAACAAAATCTGTTTGGTTTCAAGGACGATTCGCCTTTGTATGTTCGTTTGCATATAATACGATTGAGAAAAATCCCGAATGGCTTGAAGCGGCAAAAAGCACACTCGATTTTATTGAAAAATACTGTATCGATACAGATGGTCATATGTTTTTTGAAGTAACAGACAATGGAGAGCCCATCCGTAAACGCAGGTATGTGTTTTCAGAATCGTTTGCTGCTATCGCCATGGCAGAATATGCACAGGCAACAGGTGATAAAACCTATGC
>CAZKSK010000372.1:0-2559 GCA_964555225.1 uncultured Bacteroides sp. | reverse complement strand
TATGGGTTTAAATACAAGTCTTTCATATAAAAAATGGACATTATCTGCTTCTGCACGTGCTAGCTTGGGCAATTATGTATATGATAATGTTTCTTCCAATTATGAAATGCAGGCTGATATGTGGACGAATAGTTTTGTTGCAAATCGTGTAAAATCTGCTATAAAATCTAATTTTTCACAGGCACAATATCAATCGGATTATTATATTCACAATGCTTCTTTTGTGAAATTAGACAAAGTGACTTTAGCTTATCAGGTTGCCAATTGGGTAAGTGTTCATGCTACAGCTCAAAATATCTTGACAATCACAAAGTATAAAGGAATGGATCCGGAAGTATCTACTTATAATACAGATTCTTCGAAAGCAACTCTTGGAATAGACAACAACTTGTATCCACGTCCTATATCGTTTTTAATAGGTGCAAATTTTAACTTTTAATTCTAGAGCAATTATGAAACTATATAAAAAATATATATATGGGTTTGCCTTTCTGGCGGCATCATTATCTTCTTGTACGGGAGATTTGAATGTGACTCCCATTGATCCGAACTTGAATACTCCCGATAAGGTATTGACTTCCGAGAGTGATTACAAGGCTTTATTGTCTAAATGTTACAGTGCTTTATCCGTAAGTTCTCCTGAAGGTTCTTCCGGTTCTCCTGATATTGCTGGAATCGATGGCGGTTTCGGCCAATATCTTCGTGCCTTATTTAATTTAAATGAATTGCCTACAGATGAGGCTGTTATCGGATGGAATGACCAGACAATCAAAGATCTTCATGGACTTAGTTGGTCCAGTTCCGATGTTTTTGTATCGGCCATGTATGGACGTTTATTTTATCAGATTGCTCTATGCAGTGAAGTCGTTCGTCAGATTAAAGCTTCCGGTGATACCTCCGATGAAATGAAAACTTATGCTGCAGAGGCGCGTTGCCTTCGTGCTTTGAGTTACTATCATGCAATCGATATGTATGGAAATGTTCCTTTCGTAACAGAAGATCAGGCTATCGGTGGAACAAATCCAAAACAAATCTCACGTGCTGATTTGTTCAAATGGTTAACAGAAGAAGAAATCCCCGGATTCATAGATGATTTGAAACCGGCTCGTACTAATGAAAGTTACCGAGCAGATCAAGGTTTGGCTTATATGATTATGGCAAAGCTTTATCTAAATGCAGAAGTTTATACAGGAACTCCGATGTATGACAAGTGTGCTGAATATTGCCAAAAAATTATTGATGCCGGTTATACATTAGAACCGACTTTTGCTAATTTGTTTAAAGGCGACAATGATAAATGTCTTAGCAATGAAATTATTTTCAGCGTATATCAGGATGAGTACAATACTCAAGCTTATGGAGGTACTACATATTTAGTATTAGGAAGTATTGGAGGAAGTATGAAACCAGCTGATTATGGATTGACTGCATCCGGTTGGGGTGGCCTTCGTGTAACTCCTCAATTTGTTGATAAATTTTCAAGCGGTGATGTTAGAGGGAACTTCTACACCAAGGGACAGACTAAAGATATAGCAGATATTTCCGAGTTTACTAATGGCTATGCTTATCCCAAATATACTAATTTGAACAGTGATGGAACTAGTGGAGAACAAGGAAATTTTGTTAATGCCGATTTTGTTATATTTCGTTTAGCAGATGTTTATTTGATGATGGCGGAATGTCAACTTCGCGGAGTAAATGTAGATGGCTTGAAATATTTTAATCTGGTTCGTAAACGTGCCGGTGTAGGAACAAAAACTTCTATTACATTAGATGATGTTCTTGATGAACGTGCTCGTGAATTGGCTTGGGAATGTCATCGTCGTTCAGATTTGGTTCGTTTTGGAGAATTAACAACAGATAAATACATTTGGGCTTGGAAAGGTAAAGTAAAAGATGGAATATCTGTCGATTCTAAATACAATCTGTATCCACTTCCTTCAAGTGATGTTAATGCTAATACTAATTTAACTCAGAATACGGGTTATTAATCATTAAATAAAAAATTATATGAAGAATATTAAATATTTATTGATGACACTGGCCGGTATATTAGCCTTGTCATCATGTTCGGACGATAATATAGAAGCTACATATGATTCGGCTAACACAACTCCTGCTACGTTGAGTTCTATTAATTCCGATTATGTACTTCAGAAAGCTGATGCCGACAGTACTTTTGCTGTATTTACATTCACAAAAGCTGATTTTGGTGTTCCTGTAGCTGTGAAATATACATTACAGGTTGCCCTTTCCGGTACTGATTTTGCCAGTCCTGTTAGTTTGGGCACTACCGAATCTGTTGCTCCTATTTCTGTAACAGTTTCTAAAATCAATAATCTGGCTATTTCAAACGGTATTGCTGAGAATGTAGAAGGTGCTCTTGATTTTCGCGTAGTTGCGGAAGCCAACGGAATGTCCGGTAGCTTATCCGGCATTGCAGCGTTGAATTCAAATGTTGTAAAAGCAAATGTAACTCCTTATGCGGCCAAACGTATTTACAAAATGTTGAGTGTTCCCGGTGCTTATCAGGGGTGGGATCCTACTAATTATACTCAG